>CACXUV010000034.1 GCA_902770845.1 uncultured Prevotellaceae bacterium | reverse complement strand
GTAAAATCAGGGTAAAGCGTCAATCGGTCTTGAATGAATTAGAAGAAGCGTTGGACGTAAAATGGTAGTTTTTTAGCAATACATAGAAATATAATATACGCCGAAGGTGAAGTCAAAGAAGAATTGAAAGAAATTGGAATAATGAGAATAATGGGCTTACGCCGAAGGGAAAAATTATTCTTATTATTCCAATTTCTTTCAAATAAAAAATCAAGTCGGTTTCTTTCAAGTTAAGTCAAGCTGATTTCTTTCAAGTTAAATCAAGTCGATTTCTTTCAAATAAAATCAAGTCGATTTCTTTCAATTTAAGTCAAGTCGATTTCTTTCAAGTTAAATCAAGCTGATTTCTTTCAAATTATATTTCAATCGCGCTGCATGTCAGCATGCAGTGGTGCGTGGCCCATCAGAAGCGGTAGAAGGCACCAATGGTGCCGTAGATGGGGAAGAGCGTCTGTTCAACGGTCTTGAAGTCGCTGTTGAAGATGCCCGTCAGACCCCAGTTCAGGTCGGCCGAGAGACCCATGTGCGAGTGCAGCTGCCAGTCGATGCCCACGGTGATGCCCATCTGCAGGCTTCGCATGTCGTCGCTGAAGTCGTAGGTGGCCCATTCACCCTCCTTGCTGCCCATGTCTATCTTGGGCCCTGTGGGGTCGCCCTGCCTCAGATAGCCGTCGGAGGCAATGCCGCTGAAGTCCTTGTGCAGCAGCAGCGAGCAGTAGGGGCCAGCCTTCAGCATCAGGTTGCGTGCCACTTCGCAGGTGGCCGTCACGGGCAGCGTGAGCATCCATTGCGTCACCTCCTGTTCCACGTGACCGGTGAAGAGCCCCTCAATCCTGCTGTCGCCCTTCACCAGCTCCATCCGGTAAGCCTTGGTAGTCACCTCGGCGTCCATGGCCTTGTTTTCAATTTGCAGTCCCACCATGATGCCCCACAGCGGTGTCAGCGGTTTCTTCACGTCGAACGCAGCCTTCACCGACGGCGTGAGCCTGAAGGCGTCTATGCTGCGAATGGTGGCCGGAATGCCGATGGGAGCCGTTCCGCCGATGCTGTAGCCCACGCGGGCCTTCATTTCCAGGTTGCTTGTAAAGTTGCCTGCGCCGGCCGTTGCCGTCCAGAGCAGTGCGGCACCCAGTGCCATGCTTGCTATGATTTTTTTCATGCCTTATTCTTCTTTCTTGTCGTTGTTGTCAGGATTTTCGAACCACATTTCCACCTCGTCGATGCACAGTTCGCTGCCGATGGCCCCCTCGAAGGTGGCGCCCTCCTTGCTCGACGAGAACACCAGCGTCAGGCTGTAGCCCTGCTGTGCCAGCACTTCCGGGTCGGCGTCGGGTCCCTCGAAGTTCATTTCGAAGCGTGTCCACTCGCTTGTGGCAGGCAGCGATGCCACCTGTGCTTTCTTCAGGATGTAGGGGCTGGTCTGCACGTCGTCGCCATACAGGTGCACGTCGTTGCCCTGTTCGTCTTTGTTGCGATAGAACACGGCATAGATGCTGGCCTCGTCGGTGCGTCCCGGCACGGCTTGCATTTGCTTGTTGGTGAACACCTCGCCCGGCTTGTACTTGTAGTAGCCCGCCACGCGCATCGGCACTCTCTCGGCCGGTGTGCCAAATTCGGTAGCCTTCAGTGCGTCCATGAGCACCTTTTCCACGATGAATCGGCCTATGAACAGGTTGCCGGCGGCAATGGGTTTGCCAAATGTCTTGCCCCACTGTCCGGCGCTCTGAGTGTTCAGACACACGCCCCTGCCCCTGTAGCCGTTTGCCATGGAGTAGGTGGGCTGTTGCTCGGCCCGTGTGTTTGATTTGATGATGATGGCCCCCGGATTGCCCGAAGCCCAGATGTCGTGCCGGTTGCCGGCGTCGTCGGCTTCGTAGAAGCTGTGGTAGTAGTTGTTGCCCGTGCCCAGCACGGTGTCCACGTGTTCGAACGAGAACTTATAGAGCGTGGCGCTCTCCTTGAACTGCACCGAGTAGTGTCGCTGCCACTGTCCGTCCTCTGACGTCACGGTGTAGCCCACGGGGCCGTTCTTGAAGTCTTGCTCCGAGCCGCTGGCTGGCACGATGGTGGCGCCGGGCGTCAGTCTGAAGTCCACGGGCAGCCGCTCGGGCAGGTTGTGCAGCGTCTTCACCGTGAACACAATGTTTTCCTCGGCCGACGAGATGTTGTCCTGGCGCATTTGCGAGGGCTGATAGAACAGGCCCTCATACTGTGCCCCCTCCACCCAGGCCGCCGTGATGTCGCATTCGGTGTTGGGTGCTTCGTCCTTGATGCACGACGTCAGCCCCGGCAAGCACAGCAGCACGGCCAGCAGTTTCGTGGCCGTCGCCTTCGGTCTGGCCTTGCGCGCCATTTCAAAGAGAGCCGTGGGCAGGTGGCAGTAGCCCGTGGGGTTCTTCTCCAGATAGTCCTGGTGCTCGTCTTCGGCGCGGAAGAAGCACTTCAGCGGCATGCGCTCCACGGCCAGGGGCTCGCTGAGTAGTGCCTGCTGCTGGGCAAACACCCTGTCGATGGTGGCCAGCTGTGCCTCGTCGGTGTAGTACACGCCCGTGCGGTAGCGTGTGCCCTCGTCGTGTCCCTGGCGGTTCAGGCTCACGGGGTCTATGGCCTTGAAAAACATGTTCAGCAGAAACTCCAGGCTCGCGATGTTCTCGTCGTAGACCACGTGCACCGTCTCGGCGTGTCCCGTCTGGTCGGTGTACACCTCCCTGTAGCTGGGGTTCTCGGTGTTTCCGTTGGCAAAGCCCACCTCGGTCTTCACCACGCCGTCAATCTGTTTGAAGAAATGCTCTGTTCCCCAGAAGCATCCTCCGGCAAAATAAATTTCCTTCATTGTTGCTAAAAGGTATTTTTATGTACAGGGTGCAAAGATACGAAGAAATTCCGATTTTTTTTGTCTGAATTGCGCCAAAACTTGCTCCGTGGCCAGCAATGCCCCTTTTGCCCCCAAATTTTCCAGTTTTGGCGCCCTTTCCCTAACTTGCTGTCTTCCAGCCCTTTCCGTTCGTCTGTCGCTCGTCTGTCTGGTTTTCCTCCCCCCTTCGCGGCGCAATGGGGCCTCCGTTGTTCTGCAATGGGGGCCCCGTTGCGGTGCAGCAGTGCCCCCGTTGCCTCCCAGTTGTGCCCCCGTTGGCCCGCAACGGGGCCCCCGTTGCGCCACGGTCTCACTTCCAGTTGGCCGCCATCGCCCCCTCCGGGCTCGTGAAACACGCGCAAAGCCATGTTTCACGTTCTATTTTGCAAAATTTTTTTGTCCGTTCTATCGAAATTACGGCATATTTATTATCTTTGCAGCGAGCTTTCCTTTGGCGAGCCATCCAGGCCACCACTTTTGCAGCATGACAACTATTAACCCCCAAAAAATACAGAAAAGATGAACATTGGAGACAAAGCACCCGAGATTCTGGGTAAGGACGAACAGGGACGCGACATCCGCCTGAGTGACTATCGTGGGCGCAAGCTGGTGCTGTATTTCTATCCGAAGGACAACACCAGCGGCTGCACTGCCGAGGCATGCAGCCTGCGCGACCACTACGACGCGCTGCAGCAGCGCGGCTACGAGGTGGTGGGCGTGAGCAAGGACACGGCCCAGTCGCACCAGAAGTTCAAGGAGAAGCACCAGTTGCCCTTCCCCCTGATTGCCGACGTAGACCACACCCTGCTCGAGGCCATGGGCGCCTGGGGCGAGAAGAGCATGTATGGCAAGAAGGTCATGGGCACCATACGCACCACCTTCGTGATCAACGAAGAGGGCGTGATAGAGCAAATTTTCAGTGGCAAACAGATAAAGACCAAGGAGCATGCAGCACAGATACTTTCTTAGGCGCGTGGTGCTGGCAGCCGTGGCCTGCGTGGCCACCACCATGCTGTGGGCCCAGACCAGCTTTGGCCAGGCCACCACACTGTTTCTGCTGCACAGCAGCGGCAACCACCTGGAGCGCGGCACCGACGACGGTGGCTGGATAGAGTCGCCCACCAAGGACGGCGGCGTGCAGCAGCTCACCATCGAGCCCGACGGGCAGGGCTACTACAGCATCCGGGTGGCAGGCCAGGCCGATGCCTTCCTGTCGCTCTCGGGCCAGTGGAACACCCTGTTTGTGGCTTCGCCCCAGGCTGCCGAGGCCAAATGGGCCATCGAGCAGGCTTCGGGCCAGTATGTCAGGCTGCGCTGCAAGGCCAACAACAAATACCTGGGCACCGACAGCAACGACGCCCACCAGAAGGTGTTTGCCGACAAGAGCGGCTCCGACACCAAGCACCTGTGGTACTTCAGCACCTCGGCCTCGGCCCAGCCGCCCACCGACACGCTGCGCTACAGGGTGGCACCGCAGCTGGTGCGCCAGCACTTCGACGGCTGGGGCGTGTCGCTCTGCTGGTGGGCAGGCCAGTGCGGCAAGTGGGACGACAAGAAAATAGACGAGATTGTGGACTGGCTGGTGAGCCCCACGGGGCTGAACTACAGCCACTTCCGCTACAACATTGGCGGCGGCGACGACCCTGAGAACCGCAACTGCACGCCCCACCACATGGGCAGCGGCAAGGGACTGCGCGCCGAGATGGAGGGCTTCAAGGACTTCAGCGCCGACGACTATCACTGGGAGCGCGACAGCGCCCAGCGCAAGATCATGCTCAAAATCAGGGAGAAGCGGCCCGATGCCGTGTTCGAAGCCTTCAGCAACTCGTGTCCCTACTACATGACCTACAGCGGCTGCGTGAGCGGAAACGCCGAGGGCGGCAAGGACAATCTGAAGCCCGAGTACTACGAAGAGTTTGCCCACTACCTGGTCGACGTGTGCAAGCACTACAAGGACGCCTACGGCATCGAGTTCAAGACGCTCGAACCCTTCAACGAGTCGGCCACCAGCTTCTGGCATGCCGGCGGTGTCCAGGAAGGGTGCCACTTCGACTATCAGTCGCAGGTGGCCTTCCTGCGCGTGCTGTCGCCCATCCTGAAGCAGTCGGGCCTGAGCACCGTCATTTCGGCCTCCGACGAGACCAACGTGGGCATGTCGATTGGCGCCTTCCGCGACTACACCGCGTCGGGCGTGCTGCCACTCGTGGGCCAGTGGAACACCCACACCTATCAGGGCAGCAATGCCGAGCGCGCTGCACTGGCCATGCTGGTGCGCCAGGCCGGAGTGCCCCTGTGGATGAGCGAAACGGGGTCGGGCGGCAGCGGCATTGGCGGCAATCTGAGCATGGCCCAGCGATTGCTGAGCGACATGACCTACATGCAGCCCGAGGCGTGGATTGACTGGCAATACATGGAAGAGGCCAACGACCAGTGGTGCACCATTCGCGGCAGCTTTGCCAGCCAGACCTATGCCAAGGTGAAGAACTACTACGTGCGCCAGCACTGCTCGCGCTTCATCCGCCATGGCTTCGACATCGTGGCCTCGCTCTGTCCGCAGACGCTGGCCGCCGTCAACGAGCAGCGCGACACGCTGGTGCTCGTGGTGCTCAACGAGGGGGCCAAGTGCGTTCACAACATCGACCTCACGGCGCTCTCGGTGCAGCCCAGTCTGAACGCCATTCAGACCTATCGCACCACAGCCAGCGAGAACATGCGCGCCGTCAAGGCCGGACTGACCCTGGCCGACGGCCGTCTCACGCTGCCCATGCCGGCCCAGTCCATCGCCACGCTGCTCGTTCCCATCAGCAGCGACGATGCCCAGCCGCAGCCGCAGCCCGTCAGCGGCGGCCAGTATCTCATCGTGCCGCGACAGGAAAACCTGCGTGCCGTGACGGCCACGGGCAGCAAGGTGACCATTGAAGACGTGGACTACGGCGACGCCCAGCGCTGGACGCTCACCCAGCAGGCCGACGGCACCTTTGCCCTGCAGAACGCCTTGGGACTGCGCCTCACGGCCCATCGCAGCACGGGCAGCTCGTCGCTCACCGCACAGCAGGCACAGGCCAGCGAGCAGGGCTTCTATCTCGACGCCATCGACCAGCCCTTCTTCACCATCATGGCCAGCAACGGCCGCACCCATGGCTTCGACCTGAGCGGGGCGGCAACGGCAGCCGGCACCACCGTGGGCATCTGGCAGTATCAGGATGGCAATGCCACCCCCATTCACCGCCAGTGGATGCTGTTCCCGCTGGGCTCTTCCCAGCAGGCCAGCGCCATCAGGGAGGTGGCGGGCACCACGGCTACGGTGGCCGCCGACCACCGCATCTACGACCTCACCGGGCGCCGCATCGACCGCAGTCAGCTACGCTCCAGGGGCATCTACCTTGTGAATGGCCGCAAGGTGGTGCTGACAAGATAATAGAAGAGGCGGAGAAAAAAATAAAACTCGGAATACTTTTCAACTACGAATTTCACGAATTATACGAATTTTTGTCATTGCTTTTTTTCAGCAGGGGTATAAATATAAATTCGTATAATTCGTGAAATTCGTAGTTTTTTTCTTGAAACTCGTAGTTTTTTTTCTTGAAATTCGTAGTATTTTTTCTTGAAACTCGTAGTTATTTTCGTGTTTGCTACATGTCCTTCATCACCAGCAAAGCCTGCTTCACCATGTCGCTTTGCTCGTTGATGATGCTGAAATATTCGCTCATGTCCCACAGGTCGCGGGCCACCAGGGCCTTCAGTTGCAGTCGCAGGAAGGGCAGCGTCTTCTCCAGTTCGGCCTCGTCGCGCGGCACGATGTTCTGCTTCTTGCCCTCGTTCAGGATGGCGTCTACGAACTCCTGTGGCACCTGGTATTGCTCCTTGAACTGCTGAAACTGTCGATACTGCTTCTTCAGCTGCTTGCGGTGCTTGTCAATGTAGCGCAGGTTCTGCGTGATGATCACGCTCTTGGCCGCCAGTTCGCGGTGGAAACGCGTGTAGCGCGTGGTGTCGAGCGGCACGAAGTGGTCGGGCATGATGCCGCCCCCGCCGTAGACCACGCGGTGCTCGCGCAGGGTGTAGAACTTCAGTGAGTCGGCAAAGTGGATGGAGTCTTTCGACATCAGTTCGCCGTGCTTCAGGCGGTTGGCCACGTCCATCGAGTAGTCCTTCTGTTTTCCCTTTTCGTAGGGCTTCTGGATGCAGCGGCCCGAGGGCGTGTAGTAGTGGGAAATGGTGAGCCGAATCATCGAACCGTCGGGCAGGTCGATGGGTCGCTGCACCAGACCCTTGCCAAAGGTGCGGCGGCCCACCACCTGTCCACGGTCGTTGTCCTGTATGGCTCCCGTCACGATTTCGGCCGCCGAGGCCGTGTATTCGTCGACCAGCACCACCACCTTCACGCCGCTGTAGGTGCCGTTGCTGTTGGCGCGGTAGTCGCGTCGCGGCACGCGGCGTCCTTCGGTGTAGACAATCAGGTCGCCACGGTTCAGAAACTCGCCCGCAATGTCGGCAGCAGCCTGCAGGTAGCCGCCGCCGTTCTCCTGCAGGTCGAGCACCAGCCGCGTCATGCCCTGGCTGCTCAGCGTCTCCATGTGCTGCATGAACTCGTCGTAGGTGGTGGCACCAAAGTTGCCAATGCGCAGATAGCCCGTCTGGGGTGCAATCATGTAGGCCGCATCCACGCTCTTCACGGGAATCTTGTCGCGCACAACCTTGAACTGCAGGCGGTCTTTTATGCCCGGACGTATCACGCCCAGGCGCACCGTTGTGCCCTTAGGGCCACGCAGGCGGCTCATAATGTCTTCCTTCGACATCTTCACGCCGGCAATGGCTGTGTCGTTCACGCTCACGATGCGGTCGCCAGCCACGATGCCGGCCTTCTCCGACGGGCCCTTGGTGATGGTCTGAACGACCACGAGCGTGTCTTCCATCATGTTGAACTGAATGCCAACACCCTCGAACGAGCCTTGCAGCGGCTCGTTCATTTTCTTCACTTCGCTCGGAGTGCTGTAGCTGCTGTGGGGGTCCAGCTTCTCGAGCATGCCGCGAATGGCGTCTTCCACCAGCTTGGTTTCGTTCACACTGTCAACGTACAGGCTGGCCACGGCCATTTCGGCAATCGACAGTTTGCGCAGATGGTCTTCGTGCTGGGCGCTGGCTGGGAGCAGGTTGAGCAGCAACAGGGCTGCCAGGAAAAGTTGTCTTGTCATGAAGCGTTATTGATTAAAATATGAAGTGTTAATGATTAAAACATGAAGCGTTGTTGTCTGGAACACGCAAAAACTATATAATAAAAGCGGTGCAAAGGTACATTTTTTTCTTGAAAAAGCAATAATTAGGGCCTAATTTCGTTTTGAGAGTAAAAAAACTATTCTAAAACACAATATTTTTACTCATGGACATAGAATCTTTTGTATTCTTAGGATTTAATCTTCATGCCTGGATCACCATTATCACCGTGCTTTGCATGTTCACCATCATGCTCTTCACCAAGTTGCGCGCCGACCTGGTTTTTCTGGGAGCCACAGGCGTGTTGTTCGTCACAGGCGTGCTCGATGCCAAGGAAGCCTTCTCCGGTTTCAGCAGCACCTCGGTGGTGGTCATTGGTGTTTTGTTTGTGGTTGTGGCCGGACTGACCCACACCGGCGTGCTGCAATGGATTGTGAAACACCTGCTGGGACAGCCCGGCAGCTACAGCAAAGCGGTGGTGCGGCTGATGCTTCCCGTGGCCGCTCTGAGCTCTTTTCTGAGCAACACCACCGTGGTGGCCCTGTTTGTGGGCATTGTGAAGATATGGTCGAAGAAGCTCAACATATCGCCTTCGAAGCTGCTCATTCCGCTCAGCTATGCTTCGGGCATGGGAGGCGTGTGCACCCTCATCGGCACACCGCCCAACCTGATTATCTCCGGTCTGTATGCTGAGCATACGGGCGTGTCCATGAACGTGCTGGCCACCACGCTGCCCGGCCTGTTCTGCCTGTTTGTGGGCGTGCTTTCGGTCATTGCCCTGCGCCGTCTGCTGCCCGAACGACAGTCGCCCGAGTCGGCCTTCGAGCAGTCGGCGGAGTACACGGTGGAGCTGCTTGTGCCGTCGGACAACAAGTACATTGGCGAAACGCTGGCCGATGCCGGCCTGTTTCATGTGAAGGGTGGCAGCCTGATTGAGATCTACCACTTCGACAACGTGCCTTCGCCTGTGGCCGAAGACGAGATTCTCATGGGTGGCGACCACCTGGTCTATGCAGGTCAGATCGACGAAATTCTGGACCTGAAGAAGAGTCATGGCCTGGTGAATGCCGACCACCACGTGTTCTCGATGAGCGAGATAAGCCCCAATCGCCAGCTGCGCACGGCCTATGTCACGTTTGGCAGTTCGCTCATCGGCACCACCATTGGCGGCAGCACGTTTGAGCGCGACAACAACCTGACGCTCGTGGCCGTGGCACGTCAGGGCCAGCGTGTGGAAATGGCGCCCCGCACGGTGGTGCTGCAGGCAGGCGACACGCTGCTTTTCGAGTGTCCGCCGCGCCTGAGTGTCGACACCGTTGGCCTGCAGTCGCAGCTGCATTTCTTCGAGTCCGACCAGGTGCCCAACATTGGCCGGAAGACTCTTGTCTCGTCGGCCATCATGCTGGCCATGGTGGTGCTGTCGGCCCTGGGTGTCATGCCCCTGCTGCAGTGTGCCTTCCTGGCCGCCGCTGCCATGCTGCTGCTGGGCTGCTGCAGTGCCAATCAGGCCATGAAGGCCATCAACTGGGACATCCTCATGGTGTTTGCCGGATCGGTGGTGCTGGGCCTGGCCATCCAGAAGACGGGCATAGCCGAGCGCCTTGCCCTGGGCATTCTCGACGTCTGCGGCACCAATCCGCTCGTGGTCATGACGGCCATCTGCTTCGTTGGCACCTTCATCACCGAGTTCATCTCGAACACGGCGGCAGGAGCCATGTTCTTCCCCATCATGTATCAGGCAGCCGAAAAGCTGGGCTACGAGCCTTACCCCTTCCTCATTGCCCTGATGATCAGCGTGAGCAGCAGCTTTGCCACGCCCATCGGCTCGCCCACCCACATGCTGGTCTACGGTCCTGGCGGCTATCGTTTCAGCGACTTCATGCGCATTGGCTTGCTCATGAACCTCATCATCCTGGCGGCCAACATCCTGATTGTGAACATTATCTACCCCCTCACGCCGCTGACCCAGTAGTAGCGGCATGGTGAGCACATAAAAACTCTTGCAAATGAAAGTACTCTTAGTAAATGGAAGCCCCCATGAAAACGGCAACACGTTCAGGGCATTGAGCGAGGTGGCAGCCACGCTGAACACCGAAGGAGTCGACACCGAGATCGTGAACATCGGCCGACAGCCCGTGCCGGGCTGCATAGCCTGCGGCATGTGTGGGCGCACTGGTCGCTGCACCTTTCACGACGACCCATACCACAAGGTGATGCATGCCGTGAAGGACGGCATCGACGGCCTGGTTGTGGGGTCGCCCGTGTACTACGGCGGGCCCAACGGTTCGCTCTGTGCACTGCTCGACCGCGTGTTCTACTCGCTGGGGCCCAGCTTGCAGTTCAAGCCTGCTGCCAGCGTGGTGGTGTGCAGGCGCGGCGGAGCATCGGCAGCCTTCGACCGTCTGAACAAATACTTCACCATCCTGAACATGCCCGTCGTGAGTTCGCAATATTGGAACATGGCCTACGGACAGACACAGGGACAGGTGGAGCAAGACGAGGAAGGCATGCAGACCATGCGCACCCTGGGCCGCAACATGGCCTGGATGCTGCGACAGCTGAGCGGCCGACCGGAGCAGGAGCCCCATGTGTGGACCAACTTCATCAGGTAGCACTGCGGCCATGGGGCGGCGTTTTTTCAGTGATTCATTCAGGATCGCATGCTTATTTACTATTTGACAATTTGCGATTTACGATTTTTTTCGATTTGGTTATTTAGCAATTTCCAGCACCCGCAAGCATCAGGCAATAATACAATAATAAAATCGTAAATAAAACGTAAACAGTAAATCGTCAAATCGTAAATTCATCGTTACCTGGCGAAAGTTCAATCATACATCATTCATCATTCAATTAGCTTCATGACCATGAAAACTTGCAGAACCGCATGCCTGCTGGCATGTCTTGCCCTGGGCCTCACGGCACAGGCACAGGGCCCCAACAACACACGCACCTATTACGAATGGGCCGACGGAAAGACGGGGGAGGCCCTGAAATCGGCCCTCTCCGCATGCATCTACAACCGCACGGAGCGCAGTTATGGCAACCTGTGGACCGACTTCAGAAGCACCGATGCGCGCAGCGACGGCAAGGTGTGGGACATGTTTTCCGGCGTGAGCAACTTCACCTTCGGCACCGACCAGGACCGTGGAAGCGGCGGCAAGACCGAAGGCGAGTTCTACAATCGCGAGCATTCGTTTCCCAACAGCTGGTTTGGCAGCAAGACTCCCCCCATGTACACCGACCTGCACCACGTCTTTCCCAGCGACAAGCTGGTGAACAACAAGCACAGCGACAACCCCCTGGGCGAGGTGGGAACCCCCAGCTGGCAGTCGCAGGGTGGCTTCTCAAAGTTGGGTCCGGCGCGCAGCGGCCTGGGCTACGGCGGCACTGTGTTTGAGCCAAACGATGAATACAAGGGCGACTTTGCGCGCGCCTACTTCTACATGGTGACCTGCTACGACGAAAAGATAGCCGACTGGTATGTCAATTATGCCGACAGCAGGAAAATGCTCGACGGCAAGCGCTACCCCGGTCTTGCCAAGTGGGCGCTGACCATGCTCATGCGCTGGGCCGCACAAGACCCCGTGAGCCCCAAGGAACAGGCGCGCAACGAGGCCGTCTACAAGATTCAGAAGAACCGCAACCCCTTCATTGACTACCCCGGACTGGAGCAATACGTGTGGGGTGACCGCGTGGGACAGCCGTTCCATTACGACAGCTACGGCACCCAGGCCGGTGTGGTCGGCGTCACGACTGCGACAAAGGCCAGCGGCAAGCCCCTCTACAACCTGAAGGGACAGCCCATGCAGCAAGGCCGCAAGCTGCGTCGTGGGGTGTATGTGCGCGGCAAGAAGAAAACGCTGGTGAAATAACGGGCCGCAGGCCGTCGGCCGGAAAAATCCTTCTTCAATGATGATCAACGAGGCAACGCAGCGCTTCATAGCCCTGCACCGCGAAGACGACGTGAGCCGCCTGGCCCTGCGAGGATGCAAGGACCCGGCGGTGAGCATGGCCGTGGCGCTGGAGCAGATAGCCGGCTGGCAGACCGCCAGGCGCAAGTTGCCCTCATGGGCTGCCACCGAGGGGCTGGTGTTTCCGCCCCATCTGGCACTGGAGCAGTGCAGCAGCGAGGCCACGGCGCGCTACAAGGCCGCTGTGGTGGCCCGTCTGCTGGGTGGCAGGGGCCAGCGTCTGCTCGACCTGACGGGCGGCTTCGGCGTAGACTTCAGTTTCCTTTCCTCGTGTTTCGATGAGGCCGTCTATGTGGAACGGCAGCAAGCACTGTGCCAGGTGGCCCGCCACAACTTCGACCTGCTGGGCATCAGGGCCCAGGTGGTGTGTGCCGACGGGGCCGACGCATTGCAGCAGCAGCCCCCCTGCACCCTGATTTTCATGGATCCGGCGCGCCGCGATGCCCATGGTGGCCGCACCTACGGCATTGGCGACTGCACGCCCAACGTGCTGCAGCTGCTGCCCCAGCTGCAGCAGCAGAGCGTCTGGCTCATGCTGAAGCTGTCGCCCATGCTCGACTGGCGCAAGGCCGTGGCCGACGTGGGGCGCAGCCACGTGCGGCAGGTTCACATCGTGTCGGTGGGTGGCGAGTGCAAAGAACTGCTGCTGGTGCTCTCGAGCGCGGCCAGCGAGGCCCCGCTGCGCCTGGTTTGCGTCAACAACGACGACGTGTTCGAAGTGGAAAACGCCGCCGAGGCGGCCCACGACGCCCCCGTGGCCGCTGTGCCGACGCTGGCCCCCGGCCTGTTTCTCTACGAGCCCAACGCCTCGATTATGAAGGCCGGCTGCTTTGCCCAGCTGGCACAGCGTTGCGGTGTGGTGCAGCTGGCGCGCGACAGCCATCTGTTTGTGGCCCCCGAGCTGATTGACAGTTTTCCTGGCCGCCGTTTTCGCGTGTGCGGCACCTCGTCGATGAACAAGAAGGAGGTGCGCCGCCTGCTGGCCATGGTGAGCCAGGCCAACGTGAGCGTGCGCCATTTTCCGCTCGGCGCCGACCAGTTGCGCAGCCGCCTGAAACTGAGCGAGGGTGGCAGCAACTATCTGTTTGCTACCACCCTCGCCACTGGCGATCATGTGCTGATCTTGTGTGAGAAAGCCTGACGGCAGGCTTTCGCTTTACTCTTCCACCTCAATAATTTCCTTCACCACCTTGATGCCCTCAGCATCGATGATGACGCAGCGGTTCTTGTCGTTCTCGGCAAAAGGCTGAACGGTGTCGCCCTTCGAGTCGGTTGTGATGATCGAGGCATCGATGCCGTGGCGGTTCACCAGGTCTTTCTTGAACTGGTCGGCGCGCTTGGCGGCATACATCTTGTTCACGCGTGCGTTGCCCGTGCCCTTGTCGGCGTAGCCCACGATGCTCACCTTCACGTTCTTGTTCTCCTTGATGAACTTAGCCACCTGCTCCATGATGGCACTGGGCGTCTCGTTTTCGCTCACGCGGATGGCGTAGAACACCTCCTTGTGCAGCTTGACAGGCTCTTCGCGGGTCACTTCTTTCTTCACTTTCTCCTTCACCACCACGGGTGCGGGAGCCACGGCAGCGGTCTGCTCCTCAACCACTTCCTCGACCACGGGCACCACCACGGGTGCGGGCTTGCTGTAGCGCTTGCCGAAGCGGAAGTTCAGACCCAGCATGGCGGTGAACTGCCAGTCGTCGGCATCGTTGGTCTTCGAGTTGAAGCGGTCGTCCTTCGAGTTGGCGTTCACTTCGAGCGACACGCCGAAGGGCTTGGTCACGTCGGTCTCCAGGCGCAGGCCGGCGCGGATGTTGTGGCTCAGACGGTTCTCGTCCCATGCCAGCGGCACGCGTGTGGCAGGCATGTTCAGGTCTTTCAGCTCGTCGTTGTCCCAGGCGTAGGTCAGGCCCACGCCGCCCAGCAGCATCACGTTGAGTGCGTGGTTGCTCTTCTTGCTGAACAGGTTGGTGAGGTTGATGAGCAGGTCCAGGTCGGGCGTCACATACTTCCACTTGTAGTACTTGTCAATGTCGCTGAAGCCGCTCTTCGACTCCCATGCGTTCACATGCAGACGGGCACCCACCACCGGAGTGAAGAAGTGGCCGATGGAGAGGGCTGCCGTGGGAGTGATCAACTTGTCCATCTTGACGTCGGTCGAAGTGAGCTGCACGCCACCCTGTGCTTCGACGAAAGAATACGACTTCAGGGCATCGCGCGTGTCCTGTGCCTGTGCGGCACCGACCATCAGCATCGAGAGAGCTGCGGTCATGAAGAAATTCTTGTGTTTCATTTCTCTACAGTTTGTTTTTTATTTGATCAAATATATTTGCTTGTAGCTTGTGCGTGCAAAGATACAAAAATTTTTGTGACAAACTACTAAAAAATGTGTTTTTTTGTTGCAAAATAGTCTCAAAATCAGCAATTTGAGCGTTTTTCGGGCTGTTTGCGGCCCTGTTTTGAGCTGAAACGGCTGTGCCCGTCTTTTGCAGGCACTGCCTGGGGGCCTTGCAATGGGGGTCCCGTTAGGTTGCAACGGGGGCCCTATTGCATTGCAACGGAGGCCCTATTGCAACACAACGGAGGCCCCGTTGCAACCTAACGGGGCCCCCGTTGCGAGGCACTTGCAAATGGCCAGAAAATCAGGCTGTTCGTCCTATTGCGCATCGAGCAGCACGAACGAAGCCCAGAAGTAGGGGTCGGTGAAGCCGCCGCGTCGCGTGTCGTCCTGTGCCATGGCAAAGGCCCTGTGGCGCGAGTGGCCCTGCATGAGGTGACGGTAGAAGCAGGTCATCATCAGGTCGGTGGCCTGGTCGCTCACCTTCCACAGGCTCATGAGCAGCGAGTGGGCTCCGGCTTTCTTGAATCCGCGCTGAATGCCGAACACGCCGTCGTCGCGTATTTCGCCCACGCCCGTCTGGCAGGCCGAAAGCACCACCAGGTCGACGTGCGACAGATCCACCTGTGCAATCTCGCGCGAGGTCAGGATGCCGTTCTCGATGCCTTCGGGCAGTTTGCCGCCCGTGAGCGCATAGTTGGCACCGGCCAGCAGCAGGCCCGAATAGTTCAGTGCGTTGTCGAGATGGTCGGTCTGCTCGTCGGCAAACACCAGCTGCTGTCCTCTTTGCTTGAGCTCACTTTCAGAGAAGTAGAAGCCGTGGGTGGCCAGATGCACAATGCTTTGGCGGCGGCCCGAAAGTGCCTTGAAGGTCTCTTCGGTGCCGCTGTAGCCCTGCAGCACGTTGGCCTCAATGTTGTTTTGCAGCAGCTGTTCGGCAATGTTGTCGGCCTCGTGGGCCGTGCCCGGCAGTTCGTGCACGGTGCCGCGCAGGCTCAGCGAGTCCAGCGTTCGCTGCAGGTCGGTCTGCAGGGTGGGCTCGGCGGCGCTCAGGGTGTTCATGGCCAGCAGGTACTGGCTGTCGCTGGCCAGCAGGTCGTGCTGCTCTTGCAGCTGGGCCAGCGTCATGTCGTATTTCAGACCGCCGTAGATGGTGGCGTTCTGCGGCTTGCCCGTGGGCTTGCGGCTGACGAGCGACTTGGTCGACGAGAGCCGGTAGACGGCAAACAGGTCGCCAATGCGGTGGGTGGAGTCGCAGGGCAGGTATTCAATGCCCATCTGATAGAACAGCGACGTGGGCGAGAAGAAAATCTTGCTGATGCCCTGCAGTCGGCTTGTGATGGGCTGCCAGAGCATTTGTCCGAAGCGCGGGTCGTTGTAGATCAGGTTGGTTCCCTCGATGGTTTTCAGAGCCTGGAAAAAGTGCTGGCCGCCGCCGTACTTCAGGTCGCGCAGTTCGGCATCGCTGAACAGTCGCACCAGCTGGGGCGTGGGCTGGTCTTTGCGCAGCACGAGGGCCAGGTAGGTGGTGCCCATGCCCTCCACGTAGACGTCGGCAAACTCGATGGCGGCTTCGTCGGGGGCCAGCGAGGCGGCCACCTGGGCGGCGTCGATGCTGAGCGAGGCGGTGAAGCTGCCATACTCCTTGCAGCCCTTCAGCAGGTCGCGCTCCAGCTGGTAGATGGTTTCGCGCATGTGGTCCAGGTCGATGGACTGCTGTTGCTCTGCGCTCATGCGGTAGTAGGACTCGGCGTCGTGGCGCAGGGCCTCCAGCTGGTTGTACTTGTTGAGCAGCTCCTGGCTGGCCGACTGTCGCAGCAGCTTCTTGAAGTCTACGTCGCTGTTGAGCAGAATGCCCTTCGAGAAGAGCTGGGCGTTGTAGGCTTCGGTTGTCATCAGGCCGTTGTTGCGGTCCAGATAGGCCAGCATGGGCGCAAAGCGAAACACGTAGCTCTTCTGGTTCCAGAACTTTTCGCGCTCCTGCGACGTGAGGTGCAGGAAGGCCGTGCGCACCTGCTGTGCCTGCATGGCCATGACCTGGCGGTAGATGGAGTCGGCCTGGGCGCGCTGTCCGGCCTTGTTCAGATAGATGGCCAGGTTGTAGAGCAGCGGCACGTTGTCGGGGTGGTCGTCGCCCAGGATGCGGCTGTGCAGAGCTATGGCCCTGCGGGCGGTGGTCATGGCCTGCTGCAGGCTGTCTTTCATGAAAAGAAACAATGCGTTGTTGGCCGTGATGCGGGCGTAGATGGCATTGACGGTGTCGGCCAGTTCCCGATAGATGGCCATGGCCTGCTGTCCGCAGGTGCTGGCCTGCTCGTAGTGGTGGGCGTTGTAGTAGAGAATGGCGGTATTGTTGAGGGCCTGTGCATGGTGGGCGGTGTGGCGTCCCTGCTTTTCATAGATGGCAAGCGCCTTGCGCGCGGTGGCCAGTCCCTTCTCCTGCTGTCCGTCGCTGAACTGATAGTTGGCCAGCAGTCCCAGCGAGAAGGCCATGTTCAGGCTGTCGGCACGCTGGTGGTAGATTTCGTAGGCGCGGTGCTCGTGCTGCATGGCGCGCATGTAGTTGCCGTTCGAGGCAAAGGTGGCGGCCTGCTTGGAGAGCGACCTGGCATACTTCACGTCGTTGTGGTTGCCCAGCTGTCGGCCCAGCTGGTCGCTCTGGTGGGCCATTTCGTTGGCTTTCTCCAGATTGCCCATGCCGCGATGGGCGTTTGACAGCTCGCTCATGCAGCGCAGGTAGTCGGAGTGGTTGCGCCCCACCGACTGTTCTATCACGGGCAGGGCCTGCTCGAGCAGGGCCACTGCCTCGCGGTACTGCTGCAGGTGGGCGTGGAAGGTGGCCGTGTTGGTGAGCAGCTTGGCGTAGGCCAGCGAGTGAACGTTGCCCGACTGCTCGAAGCACTCCCTGGAATAGCCGGCATACTCAATGGCCTCTTCGTAGTTGCCGGCCTTGGCCAGGCGTATGGCGGTGTTGTTGAGCACCGTGGCATAGCCCATTCCGTCTTCGCCCAGTCGCTTGCGAGCCTCCTTGCGGGCCTTCACCGAGAGCCGGGCGGCATCGGCACGGCGGCCCGCCAGCGAATAGAACACCACCAGCGAGTTGAGCGCGTTGGCATATTCGTAGGTGCCTTTCTTCATGTGCTTCAGGGCTTGCTCGCACAGCTCGATGGCCATTTGCTCGTCGCCCGTCTCGCCACGGGCGGCATAGAATCCGGCCACGTTGGCCAGGGCAATGCAGAAGTAGTGGTGCTTGGTGCCAAACTGCTTGCCAAGCATGGTGAGCGCCTCCTTGCCGGTGGTCAGGGCCTTGTCGTAGAGACCTTTCTGATAGTAGAGCGAAGCCAGGTCGCTCACCGCCGCTGCCCACTGGGCGTAGGTGCAGTCC
This sequence comes from uncultured Prevotellaceae bacterium, assembly GCA_902770845.1. Taxonomy (GTDB): domain Bacteria; phylum Bacteroidota; class Bacteroidia; order Bacteroidales; family Bacteroidaceae; genus Prevotella. Next base: position 23,243 of record CACXUV010000034.1, on the reverse strand, counting down.
TGGGCGGTGCGGCGCACCTCGATGATTTCTTCCTGCAGGCGGATGGCGCGGTCGAGCTGTCCGCCAAGGGTGGCGCGGCGCACCAGAAACTCCAGAATCTCGGTGTAGTCGAACGTCTTGGTGTGGCCTTCCTGGCGGAACAGGTCCGCATAGGCTGTGTACAGGCTGTCGGCTTGCTTCAGGTTGCCCTTCTTCATGGCCTTGGAAGCATCGCCTGCCAGCTGGTTCAGCACCTTGTTCTGTGCAGGCAGGACAAGGGTGGTGGCCAGGAGCACAGCGCTCATGGCCAGGCGGAGACGGTGTGGGATGGTCATTTCTTGCGGTAGAGGGGAACAAAGTGTATCATTGGCGGGCGGGCGGTGCTCAGGCGCGGTTGGGGCTTGGGCTCGATCATGCCGCCAACCGAAGCCCCCAGGTGGGCCACGGGCGTGAGCAGGGGGAAGAACTCGAAGTCGGCCAGCAGCGAGTCGGTGTCGTCGCGGAAGATGGCCGTGGTGCGCCCGCCCTGCAGCTGTTCCTCAGAGTCGTTCTTGCCGGCCATGTTCTTCATGATATAGTCAAAGTATTTCTGCGTCATGCTCTGTCGGGATGCGCTCTGACTGGCCATGAGGCTGGCCAGACTGCCGGCGCACTGGCCTTCGAGGGTGACCATTTCGTGCAGTTCGGGCGAGAACAGTTTCAGTTCGCTTGCGGCGCTCACGTTGATCACGTCGCCGGGCTTCACCAGGATGCCGCGTGCCAGTGGCGTCTTCTTTTGTTTGCTCACCAGTGCAGCCGAGCCTTTCACGCGGTAGACGGTGTATTGCTGTGCTTGCGTGGCAAGGGTGGAGAGCAGCAGGAGCAGGGTCAGTAGAAATTGTTTCATTGCAAAGTAGGTATAGTCTGTTATGATGGATTTTCGGGGTTTATTGCAGTTTTTCGTTCACCTCTTCGGCATAGAGCGAATGGTCGACAGCCTTCCACTTCAGCTTCTTCTTCAGCACGGTGAGAAGGGCAATGTAGAGCAGGCGGCCTTCGGGCAGTATCACAATGGTGCTCAGTGCCGGAATGGAGTTGACGTAGTAGTTGTGGTATACAAAGAACAGGAAGGTGCAGAGCGTGAGCAGGGCCATGAGCATGAAGGCCATGAACTTTTCGTAGAACTCGCTTTCGGTGAGGAACAGCAGCACCGTGGAGTGGCTGCGCTCCAGCCGCCGGGTGAGGAAAAGGTCTACGATGTTGGTTAGTATGCCGGTGAGCAGTGCCCAGAGCAGGCACTGCCAGAAGGGAGCATGATAGACATGCACGCCCTCGAGGATGCTCAGCAGCGTGTAGGCCATGATTTCCATGCCCGGACGCTGTCCCAGGGGCGTCAGGTGCTTGTCGCTCTCTTCGCGTGTGCTGCCCAGGAGCACAATGTGGTTTTCAATCAGGTGGCGGCTGCGCGGCAGGTCTTTATAGTCGACCACGGGAAACGCCGTGCCCTTGTAGTTGATGGTTTGCTCCCTGGCGCCCGGCAGCGGCGCGGCACCCAGCATGCGGCTGAGCTGCACGGGCAGCGAGAGCACGGTGTCGGTGTGCTCGATGAAGAACACGGGATAGGTGGTCATGCTGCGGTGCGGGTTGTTGGTCACGTTCACCGTGCCTTCGGTCAGGCCCGTTTCCTGGGCAAAAAAGGAGTGAACGGCATTGCCAAAGGTGCCCGTCGCTGCGTCGGGCTCGGTCAGCTTGAAGGCCAGCACCGTGTTTTCGGGCGCTTCGAAGAAGGCTTCGGCCAGCTCGTCATCGGCGTCGGCATTGGCCTGCAGCCCCTCGAAAATAATGTCGATGCCCAGCGCCGTGGGGTTCATCTGGCTGATCTGCTTCACCACGCCCGCAATCTTGTCGCGGTCGCGGCTGGTCAGTTCGGTCATGTCGACCAGCGTGATTTGCTGGTTGGGCACGGGCTTGCCTGTGTTCTCAATGCGGTAGTAAATGTCGGTCATCGAAAAACTCTCCAAGGCATGCACCACGGGGTCGAGAAACTCCACGTTGACCGTGACGAAGACCAGCAGCCAGATAATCATCATGGTGATGGACGTGACGATGAGATGGTCCACGTGGAATATCGCTCGGAGTAGTTTTTTCATACGGTTAGTATTCAAATAATCATTTTCAAAGCGCAAAATTACGTTTAATAGTTCAAAAAAACGAATTTTTCTGATGTTTTCTGCAAGAAAAGCGTTATCTTTGTACGATTTTATTCATTAAAGTTGCATGAATCATGTCAGTAGAAATCAAGAAAGTAAGCAGCAAGCGTGAGCTCAAAACGTTCATCCAGTTCCACTACGATTTGTACAGAGGGAACAAGTTCGATGCGCCCAATCTTTTCAGCGACGAAATGCACACGCTGAGCAGTGACAAGAATCCGGCATTCGAGTTTTGCGAGTCGGAATATTTTCTGGCCTACAAGGACGGCAAGCTTGCGGGCCGTGTGGCCGCCATCATCAACCACCGCTACAACGAGCAGTGGCAGCGCCCCTGCGTGAGGTTCGGCTGGATTGACTTTGTTGACGACCAGGAAGTGCTGCAAGCCCTGCTCAAGGCGGTGGAAGACTGGGGCCGCGCCAAGGGCATGAAGGAGGTGATAGGGCCGCTGGGATTCACCGACATGGACCCCGAAGGCATGCTCACCCACGGCTTCGACCAGCTGGGCACCATGGCCACCATATATAATTATGACTACTACCCCAGGCTGATGGAGCAGATGCAGGGCTATGAAAAGGACAACGACTACGTGGAGTATAAAGCCTTTGTGCCCAAGGGCGACATGCCGGAGAAGTTTTCCAAGGTGGCACAGATGGTGGAGAAACGCTACAACCTGCACTGTCCTGAGATTAAGCGCAGCCAGGTGTTTGGACCCAACGGCTATGGCCGCAAGGTGCTCGAGGTGGTGAACAAGACGTTTGGCAACCTTTATGGCTACTCGCAAATGACCGACAGGCAGATCGACACCTACGTGAAGGAATACTTCAAGTTCTTCTCCATGGACATGCTGTGCGTCATCGAAGACTGGAACACGCCAGACCACAACGTCGTGGGCGTGGGCATCAGCATTCCCTCGCTCACCAAGGCCCTGCAGAAGTGTCGCAACGGCCGACTGCTGCCCTTCGGCTGGTGGCACCTGTTCAAGGCGCTCTATCTGAAGCAGACCGACATCGTGGACTGTCTGCTCATTGGCGTGCTGCCCGAATACCGCACCAAAGGGGCCAACGCACTGCTGTTCTATCACCTCATTCCCATCTATCAGAAGTATGGCTTCAAATGGGGCGAAACCCATGTGCACATGGAGAGCAACACCGCCGTGCAGGCCCAGTGGCAGTATCTGGAGAACGAACAGCACAAGCGCCGTCGCTGCTACAAGAAACAACTGTAAAAAAGCTGCTGCAACTGTAAAGCTGCTGCTACAAGAAACAACTGTAAATACAGAAACATAGAATGAATAAGAACACGCAATTTGTCATCACCATCAACCGCGAAGTGGGTTCTGGGGGTCGCACCGTGGGCCGCAAACTGGCCGAACGGCTGAAAGTGAAGTATTATGACAAGGCCCTCGTGGAGGGTCTCACGGAGAAATTTGGCTTCTCGCTCGAAGAGATTGAGCGCATCAAGGCACAGAAAAAGTCGTGGTGGAACGAATTCAATAACTACTACAACACGCTTGTGAACAGTGTTCGCCTTCCGATGGAGGCCGAAACAAAACTCACCACAAAGACCATGTTCGAGACCGAAAAGGCCATCCTGGAAGAACTGGCCAGGAAAGAGTCGTGCGTGGTGGCCGGTCGTTCGGGCTTCCTCATCTTTCGCAACTGGCCTAACCACCTGAATGTCTTCATTCAGGCTTCGTTGCAGCACCGCATTGAGCGCATCATGCACAAGCGTGGGGTCAGCGAGGCAGAGGCAAGGGCCATCATCAAGGAAATGGACGAAAGCCGCGAAACGTTCATCCAGAAGTATGACGACACCACACGCTATGACACACGCAACTATCAGCTCGTCATTACGATGGACGACATGACGCCCGATGCCGCAGCCGACGTCATCATGACCTATATCGACAACATGAACAAATAAAACGAAAACACTCATGGCAGACGACAACATGGTTCTGGAGAACGGACAGCAACCCATGACCGACTATACCGACGACAACATACGCACACTTTCGGGCACCGAACATATCAGGCTGAGGCCAGGCATGTACATTGGACGACTGGGCGACGGACAGTTGGCCGAGGATGGCATCTATGTGTTGCTGAAGGAGGTGATCGACAATTCAATCGACGAGTTCAAGATGCATGCTGGCGACCGCATTGAGGTGACTGTAGACGACAACCTGAAGGTGTCGGTGCGCGACTATGGACGCGGCATTCCGCAAGGCAAGATGATCGAGGCCGTGAGCGTGCTGAACACCGGCGGCAAGTATGACTCGAAGGCTTTCAAAAAAAGCATCGGACTGAACGGCGTGGGTGTGAAGGCCGTGAACGCGCTGAGTTCGCACTTCGAGGTGGCATCGTTTCGCGACGGCAAGGTGCGCCGCGCCACGTTCGAGAAAGGAAAACTCGTGAGCGACACCACGGAGGACACGCAGGACGAGAACGGAACCTACATCTACTTTGAACCCGACAACTCGCTGTTTCAGAACTATTCGTTCCACGACGACATCGTGGAAACAATGCTGCGCAACTACACTTATCTGAACACGGGACTGGCCATCATGTACAACGGCAGGCGCATCCTGTCGCGACATGGACTGGAGGACTTGCTGAAAGACCGCATGAGTGCCGATTCGCTCTACCCCATCATTCACCTGCAGGGCGACGACATCGAGATTGCCTTCACCCATGCCAACCAGTATGGCGAAGAATACTACAGCTTTGTGAACGGACAGCACACCACGCAGGGTGGCACCCATCAGAGTGCCTTCAAGGAGCACATTGCCAAGACCATCAAGGAGTTTTTCCAGAAGAACTTTGAGTATGGCGACATTCGCACGGGCCTGGTGGCTGCCATCGCACTGAACGTGGAGGAACCCATGTTCGAGAGCCAGACAAAAATCAAGCTGGGCTCGCTCACCATGGCTCCTGTGCCCACGCAGGTGGATGCCGAACACCCCATGCCGCCTTCGATCAACAAGTATGTGGGCGACTTCATCAAGCAGGAGGTTGACAACTATCTGCACAAAAATCCAGATACCGCCGAGGTGATGCTGCAGAAGATTCAGGAGAGCGAAAAGGAGCGCAAGGCCATGGCGGGCGTCACGAAACTGGCACGCGAGCGTGCCAAGAAGGCCAATTTGCACAACCGCAAGCTGCGCGACTGCCGCATACACTTCAGCGACGTGAAGAACGATCGCAAGGAAGAGTCGTGCATCTTTATCACTGAGGGCGACTCGGCCAGCGGAAGCATCACCAAGAGCCGCGATGTCAACACGCAGGCGGTCTTCTCCTTGCGAGGCAAGCCCCTGAACTCGTTCGGACTGACCAAGAAGGTGGTCTATGAGAACGAGGAGTTCAACCTGTTGCAGGCTGCACTCGACATTGAAGAGGGGCTCGACACGTTGCGTTACAACAAGGTGATTGTGGCCACCGATGCCGATGTCGACGGCATGCACATCCGCCTGCTCATCATCACTTTCTTCCTGCAGTTCTTCCCTGAGCTCATTCGCAAGGGCCACGTCTATGTGCTGCAAACGCCGCTGTTCCGCGTGCGCAACCGTCGCACCAAGATCAAGAACAAAAGTGTGGTGGCCGAGGCCGACATCAAGGCCCGCGATGGAAAGAAGGGCGACTTCATCACCCGTTATTGCTACAGCGACGACGAGCGACTGAAGGCCATTCACGACCTGGGACCCGATCCTGAGATTACGCGATTCAAGGGTCTTGGCGAGATTTCGCCCGAAGAGTTTGCAGGCTTCATTGGTCCCGACATTCGCTTGGAGCAGGTGACGCTGCACAAGACCGACCAGGTGCAGAAACTGCTGGAATACTACATGGGCAAGAACACCATGGAGCGCCAGAACTTCATCATTGACAACCTGGTGATTGAAGAAGATCGTCCGGAAGAAGACGTCTACGAATAATTCGGTAGACGTCTTCTTGCCGGGAACTATACATTAAACCCAAATCGGTCATTAGACTGTATTACAATGGAACCCCATTGCGCACTCAAAGCAGCAGGACATCTGTTCAAAAATAAAGGATGTTATCATCATAACGCTAATGACCGATTTGGGTTAAACGTTGTTTACGAAGATGTTTTCGTGGGGCACTTTCTTCCACGAAAACAACGGAATCAGTTTCTCTGCTGTGACAGGCTGAGGCTGCGGTTGCAGACCAGCCAGGTGGGCCAGCATGCCCGTCAGTTCGCTGGCGGTGTGGTGCTGGCGCAGCTGTTGCATGTCCATGCTCAGGTCGCGTTTCGACAGGCGCTGCCCGGCGCTGTTGCACAGCAGGGGCAGATGAATGAACTGGGGCGACGGGAAGCCCAGCAGTCTGGACACATACATTTGCTGGGGCGAGGAGAGCAGCAGGTCGCGGCCACGCACCACCTCGCTGATGCCCATCAGGGCGTCGTCGACCACCACGGCCAGCTGGTAGGCCCAGGCCCCGTCCTTGCGCCGGATGATGAAGTCGCCCACCTGCTGTGCCAGGTTCACGGTTTGCTGTCCGTAATGCCCGTCCAGGAATGTGATGTCTTCATGGGGCACCACCAGTCGCGTGGCTCCCTGTTTGCCGGGCTGAGGCGGCAGATGGCGACAGGTGCCGGCATAGACCACGCGCCCGTCGCTTTCGTGCGGGGCCTGTGTGGCCAGAATGTCGGCACGGGTGCAGTAGCAGGGGTAGGTCAGTCCTTGCTGTTTCAGCTGGTCGAAATATTGTTGGTAGATGTTGCTGCGCTGGCTCTGATAAACGGGTGTGCCGTCCCACCAAAGTCCCAGCCACTCCAGGTCGGCCATGATCTGGTCGGCCCATTGCTGGCGCGAGCGCTGTGGGTCGATGTCTTCTATTCGCAGCAGCCATTGGCCCCCCTTGCTGCGGGCCGATAGCCACGACAGCAAGGCACTGAAGATGTTTCCCAGGTGCATGCGGCCTGTGGGCGATGGTGCGAAGCGTCCTTTGCAACTGTTTGTCATGTGCAGAACGGGGTTTTTATGGCAGTGGGTGGTAGATGATGGTGTCGGCGCGGGCGATGCTCATGGCTGCAAAATAGCCCTGACAGCCGCCGCTGATGTTGGTTCGCGGATTGGCCCCGCCACTCTGTCCTGTGCGCAGCGAGGTGAAGAAGTCGTAGACGGGGCGGTCGATGGTCATGATGCTGAGCGTGATGGTGTCGCCGTCGTAGAGAATACCCTTCCAGTTTTCCTCCTTGTCTTCATCGGCTGCCCGCTGGCTCATGCACATGATGTCGCGATAGATGAGGCCAGGCGGACAGCCACGGTCGTCGAACACGCCCCAGCGATAGGGTTCGGTCTTGGAGAAACGGGCCAGATGGGGGTGGTTGGAGTGGCGGTCCATGCGATACATGTAGTAGTTGCGCTCGCCGGGCTGAGGGTCTTCGGCCCACACTTCGTAGGCCAGCAGCCGTTCCTGCAGCACTGGTTGCCACAGGAACTTGGCCGAGCGGATGGGGGCGGGGGGCATCATGAGCGATGTTGCCTCGTAGTGGTGGCCCTCAAAATCAATGCTCAGCCGATAGGTTTGGCCAGCCGTTCCTGCTGTCGTGGAGCAGTAGCTGTCCTCAGCGGCGTCGTAGGTCAGCTGCACGGTGGTGTCGGCCCAGGCTATGCCGACCACAGCCCCAGGCAGACAGCGGCCCTTCACGCTGTCCTGCATGGAACGGCTGCGCGTGATCACCACGCTCATGCCCTCGTTGCTGACGCGCCCTTCGATGACCACCAGCGGCGTTGTGTCGTGGTAGTCAAAGTCTATCTCCTTTTTGCATGAGGCCAGCATGGCACAGCACAGGGCGAAGAGGCAAAGCAGTTTTTTCATGTCAGTATTTCAGTGTGAACGAAATCGAGGGTACGATGCCAAACAGCGAAGTTTGTTCGGCAATGCTTCCCGTGGGACTCTTTTCGTCGTTTTTGAAGCGAATGGTGAAGGGATTATAGCGGCAATAAGCATTGTAGAGGCCCACTGCCCAGATGCGTGTGCCGCCCCAGCGCAGTCGTTTGCTGTGGGTAGCGCTCATGTCCAGCCGGTGGTAGGCAGGAGCTCGGTAGCCGTTGCGTTCGGCATAATAATAATAGGTGGTGCCGTCGATGTCGTATTTGGCACTGGGTGCGGTCAGGGCCTGCCCCGTGTTGTAGCGCCAGGTGGCCGACAGTTCCCAGGTGGGCGACAACTGGTAGATGCCCACAATGGCAAGGTCGTGGCGTCGGTCGTTAGAAGCTGTGTACCAGCGGCCTCCGTTGATGCCGGCAATCTTGTTTTCGCTCCACGACAGTGTGTAGCTCAGCCATCCCGTGAGCGACCCCGTGTTCTTGTGGGCGCACAGCTCCAGCCCGTAGGCACGGCCTTTGCCGCCCAGCAGCAGGCGTTCAATCTCTATTTCAGAGTAGAATGACTTGCCGTCGCGATAGTCGTAGACATTGCGAATGGCCTTATAGTAAGTCTCAGCCGAGAAGTCATAGTCGCCCCCTGTGGTGGCTCCCGTCCAGCCCAGGGCCAGTTGGTCGGCCTTTTCGGGCCGCACAATGTTGCTGGTCATGGTGTAGCGGTCGAACGGCATTGACATGGAACTGCCGCTCACGGCGTGTATGTCCTGCGATGTGCGGCTGTAGCCCAGTTTCAGGCTGTGCCGTGCAGTCATGTTCCATTTGATGCTCAGTCGCGGTTCCACGCTGACGTAGCTCTTCACCAGGCTGCCGCTGCTGGGGTGACTTGTTTCCAGAATGTTTCCTTCTGTGTCGAGCTGGTAGTAAGGAGCACCGCCCAGTGCCGAAAACAAATGCAGTCGCAGTCCGGCCGAAGCCTCCAGGTGGCGGTTGGGGTGCCACTCGTCGTTCAGCCAGAGCGCACTGGTCCAGGCATTGCGTCTTTCTCGCTGGTGCAGCAGGTTGATGTCCCACTCAGCCGACTGCAGCTGCAAGTGGGTTGTTTCGGCACCGTAGTTCAGTCGGTGGCTGCCCGTGGTCAGCACCTGCTGGTGGCGCAGTGTGGCGTGGCGAATGTAACCTTTCATGGTGTAGTAGATGCTGAGCATGTCGATACCCACATCGCTGCCAAAGTGGCTGTAGACCAGCTCTGTGTTGGCATAGTGGCGGTCGTTGAAGGTGTGCAGCCAGTTGGCCGTGGCCGTGGTGTTGCCCCACTCCATGTTCATCAGCTCTTCCAGTCCCATGTTGTCGCGCCCCGTGAAGAACGACATGGTCAGCACGTCGCGGTGCGAAAGGCGAAAGTTCAGCCGCAGGTTGGCGTCATAGAAGTGCAGGGTGTTGTTCTTGTAGTCGTTGGTGGCCTTTAGGAACAGGTCCAGGTAGGAGCGTCGGCCGGCAAAGAGAAACGACGACCGGGGCTCGCTGTCTTTCTTCTGGAACAGCTTGATGGGCCCTTCGGCCACCACTTTGGCCGAAAGCAGGCCCACGGTGCCGCCAAAGTGATAGTCGCTCAGGCTGCCCGAACGGGTGCTGATGTCGAACACCGAAGCCGTTCCGCCGCCCAGCTGGGCAGGCACCAGTCCTTTATAGAGCGATCCGCTCATGAGCGCATCGTCGTTGAAGGTTGAGAAAAGTCCCATCAGGTGTCCGGAATTATAGACGGTGGCTCCGTCGAGCAATATCAGGTTCTGGGCAGCCTTGCCACCGCGCACCTGATAGCCGCCCGATGCTTCGCTCTCGCTCTTCACGCCGGGCAGCAGCTGCAGGCTCTTGATAATGTCTTTCTCGCCAAACAGGGCCGGAACCTTGGCCAGCGTGGTCACGTCGACCTTCTCCACGCCAATCTGCACCTCTTGCAGCCGCTTCTGCACCGACCGCGAGCTCACGGTCACCTCTTGCAGTGTGTCTTCGCGCTGCACGTCGGTGTTTTGGGCACTGACAGTGTGGCTGACCATGATACAAAACATGAACAGCTGCAGGTATCGATGCATGTGTGCCCCCTGTAAACTCACTATTCCTTTCTATTTCTTCTTCTTGCACATGGCAGCAAACTCCTTGCGGGCCTTCTTCATTTGCTCCAGGAAGCGCTCACTGGTGTGCAGGCGGGCATAGGCCGCCGATGTGGCCACACGGGCGGCGTCGGTGTCGCTCTGCCAGTGGGCACCCACCACCACACGGTTTTCGCCGTAGCGATAGCCTCGCTTCAGGATTTCGTTGGCACGGTCGGGATTAATCTCCATCATCAGCAAGGCAGCACTCCAGCCCAGTATGGTGTGGCCCGATGGGAACGAGCCGTTCAGTCGCAGTGCCGGTTCGTCTTCAGGGTAGAGCGTGGGCTCGTTGAACACCATGAACGGGCGGCGACGCATGTATTTGCGCTTGGGAATCGTGCAAATGCTGTCGCAGGTGGCCGTGCCTTCCAGCAGCACCTTGTATATTTCGGGTGTTTCCTCCTTGCTTATCTTCATGCCGAAAGCCTCTTCAAACTCAGTGAGAATCGTCGACAGTCCATACACGGCATCGCGTGTGGCTTCGGCGGCGCGTTCGGGGTCGTTGCGCATCTGCTTGCCCCAGTAGTAGCGGTTCACGTCGTTGGCAAAGGCAGCAGAGCAACTGTCTGGCGGTCCGGGCATGAAGTACATCATGTCGGGCATTTCGCCAGTCGTGAAATAGGCGTTCACAGTTTCTTTCTCCTGGGCCAGTGCAGTCATTGTCAGGCACAGTCCCATCATCACAGCAAAGTGTTTTTTCATTTTTATATTGAATTATTCAAACGGTAAACTATTGATGGTCTTCACGGAGAGCCCCGTGTATTTTGCTATCAGTTCTGCAGGCATGCCGTCGGCCTTCCATGCGCTGGGCATTGGTTCTTGAGCATAGCCTGTTCCCTTTAAAGGGACAAAGATAGCGATTTCTCCTGAAACGGACAAGAAAAACAGGCTGAATTATTGGGCGTTACAAAATAAATGCCTAATTTTGCACACAAGTAAAACATTATCAATAGCTTTTATGAAGAAATATCCCATTGGCATACAGGACTTCGAGATACTCCGGACAGGGGGGCTATACCTACGTAGATAAGACTGAACTGATTTACAAAACATCAAGGACGTGGATCGCAGGTTCAACACCTATCTGCTCGACTTCCCCAACCGGGAGGTGCGCGAGGGATTTGTCACGCTGCTGGCCAACAATTATCTAAAGCCCAGCGAAGACCCTTCATCGTGGGTCATCGATATGGTGAAAGCACTGGAATGTGGCGACCTCGACCTGGTGCGCCGTCTCTTCACCTCGTTCCTGGCCGAGACTCCCTACTCCATGCGGCCCAAGAAAGACCAGAAGGACCGCGAGCTTTACTTCCACTACACTTTCTATCTGCTGATGCGACTCATCTCCTGCTACACCGTCTACACCGAGAAGCAGATGAGCGAGGGCCGTGCCGACTGCATCATCGAGACACCGAAGTACGTCTACATCTTTGAATTCAAGCTCGACGGCACCGCCGAGGAGGCCCTGCAGCAGATTCATGACCGTGGCTATGCCCGTGCCTACGAGGCCGACGCGCGCCAGCGGTTCCTCGTAGGCGTGTCGTTCTCCAGCCAGACGGGCACCACCGAGGAATGGCTGACAGCGTGAAAACAATGTGAACGGAATATTGAAAGAAATTGGAATAATGAGAATAATTTTTTCTTCTCACTATTCCAATTTTCTTTTTATGCAGGCTGACAGCTTCTTATTATTTCACCATGATCTTCTTTCCACCAACAATGTTGATGCCCTTGCGGGGAGCTGCAAGCCGCTGGCCCGAGAGTGTGAAGACAGGAGCCGTTTTTGTCGAGCTGAAAACGGCATCGCTGATGCCGCTGAGGTTATCATTGCCTTCATAATGCGTTTCATAATTTTCGTTCCATGCTGTCGCTATCCAGCCTTTCGCCTTTGCCGCAGCCACTTGTGCCTTCGTGCAGACATTGCCCATGAGTGCGTCTTTTGAAATGTCTACAACACAGAATAAGCATCGGAATTCTGTGGCGTTTTGTGGCAGGCTACTGATGAAAGCAACCATATCAGCTCCCTTTATGCTGTTGTTGTGACAATACAGCCGTTCAAGTTTTGTGTTCTTCGAAACATCAAGAGTGGTGAGTCGATTGCCGTCGCACTCCAGCCATATCAGGGCCGTGTTCTTCGACACATCAAGAACGGTGAGTTGATTGTCTTCGCAAAACAAATCTCTCAGTGTTGTGTTCTTCGTCACATCAAGAGTAGTGAGCTTATTATTGTCACAATATAGCGATACTAGTGCCGTAAAAAATTCTATGCCTTTTAAATCGCTGATATCCTTATCTGCGACATCCATAAAATGTAGACTATTGATTTCATCTTCTGCCAGCGTCCCGTCGATTCCATAGTCTTGACTCAGCAGATAATTACGGAAATTTGCATCGGGGAAGTTGGTGGCATCGATGGTCACTTTCACTTCAGCATTTGCCGACCATGCCATCACTGTCAATAGCGCCAATAGCAAAGCTTTCAGATTGAATGTTCGTTTCATTTTTACTAAGCTCTCTTCAGATATAAAGTGTTATACATATTTTATAATGCTCACAACGGTGTTATAAGCTTTCAATGGTCTCCACGGAGAGCCCCGTGTATTTTGCTATCAGTTCTATGGGCATGCCGTCGGCCTTCATCCTGCGTGCATTCTCACGCTTGGCTTCTTCCACGCCTTCAGCACGACCTTCAGCACGACCTTCAGCACGACCTTCAGCACGACCTTCAGCACGGCCTTCAGCCAAACCTGCCTCACGACCTTCGGCCAAACCTGCCTCACGACCTTCGGCCAAACCTGCCTCACGACCTTCGGCTAAACCAGCCTCACGACCTTCGGCCAATCCTTGGGCCATTCCCTGTTTTCGTCCTTTTATTTCGGCTTCCAGCAGTTGGGTCTTCATCACGTCGGTGTCGCGCACCAGGGTGTCTATGTCGTGCTCGTAGCGGCGGCGCTCCACATCGGTCATCCTCAGCAGGTCCAGACGCTTGCGGGCCTCCTGCAGACCGGGGGCGGTGGTGTCGGGATTGATGCGCTCGTTCTTCAGATAGTCCATCCACTCCTCCAGCCAGCCGTTGACGGTGGGCTTGTCGAACACGTTGACGCGAATGACGAAATACTCGGGGAACACCTGTTCGGGCGCCATCACATGCAGGTCGTCGCGCTCGTAGTCGGTCAGCTTCAGGCTGTCGTTCGTATGCACGCCCTTCAGCGTGGCCTGCCCATGGTAGAGGTAGTCTTCGCCCTCGCCCATGTTGAAGTAGATGATGTTGATGCTGAACACCTTCTTCACGTTCCTGTAGGCATCGCCGCTGTTCATGTGCTCGGTGATGGTCTTGGCCACGCCGTAGATCATGCGCTGCAGGTAGTCATACTCGCGTGTCTGCTGAATCTCCACCAGGATGATTTCGCCCTTGGAGTTCTTGGCCTTGATGTCCACGCGGTTATACTTATCGTTGCGCGACTCCTGGTTCGACTCGGTGTCGAGCAGTTCCACGATGGTCACTTTATCCTTTACCAGCACCGAGATGAGTCCCTCGAAAATGGCAAAGTCGGCCTTGTTGCGGAGCATGTACTTCGCAGCCCAGTCAAAGCGGATGTATCGGTTCTTGATCATAGCTTATTCTCTTTAATGGGACAAAGATACAACTATTTTTTGATTTTTCGATTTTCAAGACAAAAATTTTTCGCTAAATAGAGTGAAGCGAGGGCAATATGAGGGTTGACTGGGCTGCCGGAACCGACTCGGCAAGGCCAGTTGGCACGCAACGGGGGCCCCGCCAGCGCGGCTGGCAGGAGGGGCAGGGCGAGAATGGCAGTGCGGTTGCAGTGCAATAGGGGTGCGGTTGCGGTGCAATGGGGGCGCGGTTGCGGTGCAACGGGATCCCCGTTACCTCCCAACGGGGGCCCCATTGCAAGGCGAAGGGAGAGGGTTGGCAGACCGACAGAGGGGCTTTCATTCGGAAACGGTTGAAAGACAGAAAGTTACGGAGCGCGCTCAAAACTCGAAAATTTGGGGGCAAGGGAGTGGTTGGTGATTTTCGCGCCAGTTTTGAGCGCGCTCGTCGAGAACTGTGGGGAGGGCGACGCAGCGGGCGAAAACGCATGGAAATGCGGCTCAAGGGTGAATAATTGTTGAAATAAATTTGTTGGAACGGGCCGTTATTCGTATCTTTGCACCTATGGAACAATTGCTGCAATATGTGTGGAAACACCGCTTGCTGCCGCTGGGGCAGCTGCTCACCACCGACGGAAGGGTTGTGGAGGTGATCGACCCGGGACTGCACAACCGTAGCAATCAGGGGCCCGACTTCTTCAATTCGAAGGTGAGGATAGGCGGAACGCTGTGGGTGGGCAACGTAGAGGTGCACCTGCGGTCGGCCGACTGGTATGCCCACCACCACGACCGCGATGCTGCCTATAACAATGTGGTGCTGCACGTGGTGGAAGAGGCCGATGCCGACGTGCTCACCGAGGACGGCCACTATCTGCCCCAACTGGTGCTCAGGGTGCCTGCCGAGGTGAGCGACAACTATCAAGCGCTGCTCAGCACCGACCACTATCCGCCCTGCTATCAGATCATTCCCAGTCTGTCGCCCCTCATGGTGCATGCCTGGATGGCCGCCTTGCAGACCGAGCGGCTGGAGCAGAAGACCGAGGCCATTGCCGAACGGGCGCGCCGCCTGGACGGAAGCTGGGAGGATGCCTACTTTGTGACGCTTGCGCGCAACTATGGCTTCGGCATCAATGGCGACGCCTTTGAGCAGTGGGCGCTGAACGTGCCACTGCACGCCGTGGGCAAGCATCGCGACGACCTGTTCCAGGTGGAGGCCATCTTCATGGGTCAGGCCGGTCTGCTGCAGCCCGAAGCCGTGCCCCGGCGCCATCGTGAAGCGGCGCTGAGCGAGGGCTACTTTGCCCGGCTGCGCAGTGAATATGAGTATCTGGCCCACAAATTCTCGCTGCAGCCCATGGACCACAGCCTGTGGCGGTTCTTGCGGCTGCGCCCCCAGAACTTTCCCCACATACGCATTTCTCAGCTGGCCCAGCTCTACTATGAGCGCAAGGCCGGGCTGAGCGTGCTCCTTGAGTGTGAGACGCTCGACCAGCTGCGCTCGCTGCTGCAGACCCACGTGACGCCCTACTGGCAGACGCACTATGCCTTTGGTGCCGAAAGCGCGCGCAGCCCCAAGCGCATATCGGACGCCTCGACCGACCTGCTCATCATCAACACCGCCGTGCCCATGCTCTTTGCCGTGGGGCGCCACCGCCAGAAGGAGGCATGGTGCGACCGGGCCTTCGACCTGCTGGAGCAGCTGCGGGCCGAGCGCAACCACATCGTGAGCATGTGGGCCCAGTGTGGCTTGCAGGCGCGCAGTGCCGGCGACTCGCAGGCCCTCATACAGCTGAAGAAGGAATACTGCGACCGCAAGGACTGTCTGCGGTGCAGGTTTGGATTTGAATACTTAAAAGGAAAGCGATGAAAGACAAGTATATCTTTGAAACGCGCATGGAAGTGCGCGACTATGAGTGCGACATTGAGGGCATCGTGAACAATGCCCAGTACATTCACTACTGCGAGCACACGCGCCACCTGTTTCTGAAGCAGTGCGGACTGAGCTTTGCCGAAATGCACCGGAAGGGCGTCGACGCCGTGGTGGCTCGCATGCAGCTGCAGTACAAGGTGCCGCTGAGGCCCGACGACGTGATGATTTCGCGGCTGAACCTGACCAAGGAGGGCATCAAGTATGTGTTTCATCAGGACATCTACCGCGAGCGCGACGAGCAGTTGTGCTTCCGTGGAAAGATTGAGCTGGTGTGCCTGGTCAACGGGCGACTGGGCACCAGCGACGACTACGACCGCGCCTTTGAGCGATTTACGACGGCGTTGAGATAGCTTTATGAACGACGAGAACCTTCGCTACGCCATTGCGCTGACCCGCCTGACGGGCTTCAGCTTCCAGATGGCCCTGCAGCTGTGCCAGACCCTGTGCAGCGCGCAGGCCGTGTATGAGCACCGCACCCGCTTGCGCGAGGCGTTGCCCGGCTGTTCCGACCGCCTTGTGGCCGCGCTGCAGGACTGGAGCCTGGCCCTGGCGCGTGCCGACCAGGAGCTGCTCTTCATGGAGAAGCACCACATTGCGGGCCTCTGCCTGGGGCAGGACGACTACCCGCAGCGGCTGGCACAGTGTGTCGATGCGCCCATCGTGCTTTATTACATGGGCAGTGCGCAGCTGAACCGCCAGCGCATCGTGAGCATCGTGGGCACCCGCCATGCCACGCCCTACGGTCAGGACCTGACGCGCCATTTCGTGGAAGAGCTGCAACGGCTGTGCCCCGGCACGCTGGTGGTGAGCGGACTGGCCTACGGCATCGACATCTGTGCCCATCGCGAGGCCCTGCAGCACGGGCTCGACACGGTGGGCGTGCTGGCCCACGGACTGGACGACCTGTACCCGCCACGCCATCGGGAAACGGCCAGACAGATGCTGGCACAAGGCGGACTGCTGACCGAGTATATGAGCGAAACACGGTCGGACAAGGTGAACTTCGTGAAGCGCAACCGCATCGTGGCCGGCATGGCCGATGCCACCATCGTGGTGGAGAGTGCCCGCAAGGGGGGCGGACTGATTACCTGCCACCTGGCACAGGACTACGGGCGCTCGGTGTTTGCCTTTCCCGGTGCCGTGGGGATGGCCTATTCCGAAGGCTGCAACCAGCTGATTCGCGACAACGGGGCGGCCCTGATCACCTCGGCACAGGACTTCGTGGAGGCCATGGGCTGGCAAACCGACGCACAGCTGAACCAGGCCAAGCGCGAAGGCATAGAAAGAACGCTGTTCCCCAACCTTTCAGTTGAGGAACAGCGGGTGGTGGATGTGCTCACTGCGGCGGGCGACCTGCAGCTGAACCAGTTGGCCGTGAAGACCAACCTGGACATCGGTTCGCTCACGGCCCTGCTTTTCCAGTTGGAAATGAAGGGCGTGGTGCGCCCCCTGGCCGGCGGCAACTATCACTTGCTCCGATAATCGTTTAGCTCCGAGCCTGGCAGGCTATTTCGCCGGCTGAGGCTCGGCAGCCTTTTTCTTCTGCACTTTCTTCAGCCACTTGGGGTACTTGTCGATCACGTTCTGCGGCGAGTTGCTGTACCAGCCGTAGCCCGTGCGCCGCTCATAGCCAATGTACTCCATGGCTGGCTGCTTCACGCCATCGCGGTCGCACACGAAGGGCTCTTCGGTGTCCAGGTCGTAGTAGCGGGCCCAGATGAGCGGTGCGCCAAACTGATGCACCAGTCGCCGGTCGGGCTTGCCGTCCGTGTTGACGTAGGGCACCTGCACCATGTCCTTGATGGCATGGGCCTGCAGCCACTCCACGGCGGCTGTCACGGCCTGCACGATGCGCTCCGAGGGGTTGTCGACCGACATGAGCAACTTCAGCAGATTGGGCGTTTCGTGACTGCCCGTGAACGACTTCAGCTCGAAGGCGCGGGCGTTTGTCGGCAGCAGCGTGGTCTCGTCGTGCTGCTGGCACCACACGGTGAGTTTCCCGTTCTTGCGTATCTGGCAGTTCAGTATGCACTCTATTCCCTTGTCGAAAGCCTGCCTGCAGCGCTCCTTCAGCTTGTCGTCGAGCTTCAGCTGGTTGTAGGGTGGCTGGTCTTTGCAGAGCGCTTGCAGCATGAGCATCACGTTGTAGATGGCATCGTCGTTGAAGGTGATGTGGTCGCTGTAGAAGGGTGTGCCGTCGCTGCGGTGGTGCTTGAAGGGGTAGAACTGTGGCCATCCGCCGTTTTCGTACTGGGCGTGCAGCAGATATTCCACGCCGCCGATGAAAGCCTTGCGCGAGGCTTTCTTCCCGGTGGCGGCATAGTGCTTGGCCAGGAATGTCATTTCCAGGGTGGTGGCACCGTTGTCGATGGTCGATCCGATGCCCTCCTTGCCGCTAATGGCGCGCAGCAGCGAGTCGCGTTCGGCCCACTGGCGGGCGTTGGGCTTCTGGTGCCAGTTTTGGTTCTTGCTCCATCCGCCGCTGGGGAACTGATATTTCAGGATGCTGTCGGCGGCAGCCTGTGCCTGGGGCGTGGCATACCAGGTGTCGGGCATGTTGCGCACCAGGTTCTTGAACGTCATGTCGTCTTGTGCGTGCAGCAGTGATGTGGCGGCAGTCAGCATCAGTGCCAGAACTGTTGTTCTCTTCATAAAAGCTGTTTTTAGTGTGGTTAGTCTTGTAGACGTTTCCTGAAAGAAACGGTTGTAGTATGATTAGTTGCGTGCAAAAGTAGGCATAAAAAACAGAACGGCAAAGCAATTGCCCGTTTTTTTGCAGGCGGGGCATGAAAAAGGCCGCCTTTGCTCGACAGCATTGGTGGCCCTTTTTCGTTGAAAAATGTTTTTCGAAGCTTCACAGCTTCTTGGTAATGATTGTTTTAATTCTTGAATGTTTTATAATTATAGAGAAAGCATAGAAATTCCTCGTCGATGTTGCCTGTGAGGCAAACGATGGTGAGCCGGTCGTGGCTGCAGTCTTCATGCAGCATGATGAGCTCCACGGTGCGCCCTTTTCGGTCCTTGCGTGTGAAGAAGGAGCCGTGCTGTTCGCCGTTGCGATAGGTGCGCTGGGCCTTGAATCGGCGGCTGTTCTTGGTGAGCAGGTCCTCGGCCTTCTGGTAGTAGTCGGTGCTGGCTGTCACGATGCGCGCGCTCTTCAGCTTGCTCATGGCTTGCAGCAGGTTTTCCGGATGGTCGGTGTTGTTCTGTTTCACCAGTTGTGCCATCATCTTGGGGCTCACGGTCACGCATTTCACGGTGCTGTCTTTGGCACAGAGCGTCATGAACTTCTCGGCGAAGTCGGGCGAGCGTTGTGCCAGGGCCGCAGCCTGCACCAGTGCTGCCAGCATCAGGGTAAGGAGCAAGCGCGTC
The DNA here is from genome assembly GCA_902770845.1 of uncultured Prevotellaceae bacterium. GTDB lineage: Bacteria > Bacteroidota > Bacteroidia > Bacteroidales > Bacteroidaceae > Prevotella. The sequence continues at coordinate 4,159 of CACXUV010000034.1, read as the reverse complement.
ATTGCAGTTGGCTGTAGAGAGAGTCCTTGCTCAGCGAGTCGGCCTTTTGTGCCTGGCTGAAGCCTTCGGACATGAGCATGAGCGCGTCTTTCATCTGGTCGTAGGCCATGGCCGGGTCGTCGTAGGTGTCCTTGTAGGCAGCATAGTTGATGTCGTCGGCCGAAGTGCCACTGCCTTGCAGCGAGCGGTCGATGGCAGTGCCCAGGGTGATGACCACGGCCACGATGGCGGCAGCGCGCATGAGCGGTTGCAGGCGTTCGGCCAGGCTGATGGTGCGTGCCTTCACGGTGTCAGGCTGCTGGGTGAGTGCCAGCAGGCGTGCATCGAAGTCGTCGCCCAGCTGCTCCTGCGGCTCGATGGCAGCGAAGAGCGGCCTGTACTGGGCCAGATTCTGCGGCAGTTCCTGCTCGTCCTGGGCAAAGAATGCTTTCAGAATCTGCTCTTCTTGCAGCGATGTTTCGCACTGGAAGTAGCGCTGCAGCAGCTGTTCAATGTACTTATAGTCCATATTTTTCGGTCTCGAAATACTTTTGCTTGATGGTTTGCCGTGCGCGGAAGATGTTCACCTTCACCTGCTGTTCGCTGATGCCCAGCACTTCGGCAATTTCCTTGTAGGCTTTTCCCTCGACGTCGCGCAGCTGCATGCAACTGCGTTGCTTTTCGGGCAGCTGGTCGATGAGTTGCCTCACTATTTCTATTCGGTTGCGCTCCACGGCCTGCTGTTCGGGGTTGGCGGCTGTGTCGGCCACGTCAATGCTCCCTGGGTGGTCCTGCGGCTCGTGGGCGGCGGCCCTGAGAGAGGCTTGGTTGTGGGCCAACTTCTGCTTGTCGAGTGCCAGATTGCGGCAAATGGTCAGGCAGAAGGCTTCCATCGACTCTATTTCGTGCCATGTGTCGCGGCGGTTCCACACCTTGAGCATGGTTTCCTGCACCACGTCTTCGGCCTCCGCAGGATTGAGAGTGATGCGGAGCGCCAGCCTGTAGAGCTCGTTCTTGAGCGGCAGGACGTCGGTGCGGAAGTCGATTTTCTTCATCCTCTCTGTAGTAAAAGACGACTGTTGGGGGGCAAAAGTTACAGGATGATAGGTTAAAGGGTGTTAAAAAGTGGCACTACTGTGCTATTCTATCACCGTGCCGCTGCGGCCGTCGATGGCTGTGGCCATGGTGATGAGCACGCGGCCGACGCCGGCTTCGACTGCAGCCAGGGCGTTTTCAATCTTGGGCAGCATGCCGCCCGAGATGGTGCCGTCGGCCCGGTAGCGTTCAAAATCGGCGCGGCTGATGGTGGGAATGACCGAGTTGTCATCGTCGGCACAGGCCAGGACGCCAGGTTTCTCGAAGGCAAAGATGAGCGTGACGTTGAAGATTGGGGCCAGGGCCTTGGCCACCTCGCCGGCCATGGTGTCGGCATTGGTGTTCAGGATGTTGCCCTGGGCATCGTGGGTGAGCGGGGCTATCACGGGCACCAGGCCGCTCTCGACGAAGCGGGCCAGCGTGGTGGCGGCGACACTGGAAACGTCGCCCACGAAACCATAGTCGATGCCGTCTTTCACGGGGCGCTTCACCGACCGGATGATGCCGGCATCGGCACCGCAAAGGCCCAGCGCGTTGATGCCTTGTGCCTGCAGACAGGCCACCACGTGCTTGTTCACCAAGCCGCCGTAGACCATGGTCACCACCTCGAGCATGCCGGCATCGGTAATGCGGCGGCCCCCCACCATGTGGGTCTCTATGCCCAGCCGTTCGGCCATCTTGGTGGCCTTGCGGCCTCCGCCGTGCACCAGTAGCTTGTGGCCTTCGATGGCCGCAAAATCTTTCAGCAGTTGGGCCAGTTGTGCCTCGTCTTCAACCACGGCACCGCCCACCTTTACAATCGTGAGTTTCTGTTTCATTTTCGTTGCATGTTGGTTTTTCTTGCTGCAAAGGTAGTGTTTTATTTCTGAAAGCAGGGGTCCCGTTGCAAGCCATTCTGAGTGTCAGTATGCCAGCAGGGCTGTCTTGCGGTTCTGGCTGTTGCGCGCTGCAGGGCTACTCCAGGTAGGTGTAGCCGTAGAGTCCGGAACGGTAGTTGGAGAGAAACTCCTTGCCTTCTTCGAGCGTGATACGGCCCTCCTTGACGCTCTTGGTGACCCAAATCTCCAGCTGTCGCACCAGTTTCTTGGGGTTGTACTGCACGTACTCCAGCACCTCTTCCACCGTTTCACCATCAATGATCTGGTCGATGTGGTAGTGGCCGTCCTTCACCGAGATGTGAACGGCGGTGGTGTCGCCAAACAGGTTGTGCATGTCGCCCAGTATTTCCTGGTAGGCTCCCACCAGGAACACGCCCAGGTAGTAGTCTTCGTTCTTCTTCAGTGCGTGCACGGGCAGCGAGTGCGAGTTGTGGCGGTTGGTCACGAAATTGGCAATCTTGCCGTCGCTGTCGCAGGTGATGTCCTGAATGGTGGCGTTGCGCGTGGGTCGCTCGTCGAGTCGCTGGATGGGCATGATGGGGAACAGCTGGTCGATGGCCCAGGAGTCGCTGAGGCTCTGGAACAGCGAGAAGTTGCAGAAGTACTTGTCGGCCAGCAGCTTGTCGATGTTCATGAGTTCTTCGGGCACGTGCTTCATGTTCTTTGTCAGGGCGTTTATCTCGTGGCACACGCTCCAATACATTGCTTCTATCTCGGCACGGGTCTTCAGGTCAACAATGCCGTGGCTGAAGAGGTTGAGCACCTCTTCGCGTATTTGCTCGGCATCGTGCCAGTCTTCGAGCACGTTGCGGGGCGACAGGTTGTCCCAGATGTCGTAAAGGTCTTTCACCAACTGATGCGAGTTCTCGTCGGGCTCGAACTCCTCGGGCATTTCGGGCAGCGAGGCTGTTTCCAGCACGTCGATTACCAGCACTGAGTGGTGGGCCGCCAGCGAGCGTCCGCTCTCAGTAATGATGTTGGGGTGGGGTATTTCGTTCTTGTTGGCGGCTTCTACAAACGTGTAGATACAGTCGTTCACATACTCCTGGATGCTGTAGTTTACCGAACTTTCGCTCGAAGGCGAGCGCGTTCCGTCGTAGTCAACGCCCAGTCCGCCGCCGCAGTCAACGAAGTCTACGTTGTAGCCCATCTTGTGCAGCTGCACGTAGAACTGCGATGCCTCGCGCAGGGCCGTTTGGATGCGGCGTATCTTGGTGATCTGACTGCCAATGTGGAAGTGGATGAGGCGCAGGCAGTCGCGCATGTCTTTCTTGTCGAGCAGCTCCAGCGCTTCGAGCAGTTCGGCACTGGTCAGGCCAAACTTAGAGGCGTCGCCGCCGCTCTCCTCCCATTTGCCGGCACCGCTCGAGGCCAGTTTTATGCGTATGCCAATATTGGGCCTCACGCCCAGTTTCTTGGCCTCGCGGGCAATGATGTCGAGCTCGTTCATCTTTTCCACCACAATGAATATCTGCTTGCCCATCTTCTGGGCCAGCAGGGCCAGCTCGATGTAGCTCTGGTCCTTGTAGCCGTTGCACACAATGATAGAGTCGCTCTGGCACTGCATGGCAATCACGGCGTGCAGTTCGGGCTTGGAACCGGCCTCCAGCCCCAGGTTGAACTTGCGTCCGTGGCTGATGATTTCTTCCACCACGGGCTGCATCTGGTTCACTTTGATGGGGTAGACCACGTAGTTTTCGCCCTTGTAGTCATATTCTTCCGAAGCTTTCTTGAAGCAGCTCCACGTTTTCTCGATGCGGTTGTCCAGAATGTCGGGAAAGCGCAGCAGCACAGGTGCGGTCACGTCGCGCAGCGACAGTTCGTCCATCACCTCGCGTATGTCAATCTGTGTGTCGTCCTTGCAAGGCGTCACAAACACGTTGCCCTTGTCGTTGATACCGAAGTAACTGGTGCCCCAGCCGTTGATGTTGTACAGCTCGCGGGCGTCGTCAATGGTCCATTTCTTCATTTCCTAAATATTAATGGGAGATCGATATTTCGCTGCAAAGTTACTACTTTCTTTTTAATTACAGAAGGTTTCTCCTGGTTTTTGTTGATAACGGGGCCTCCGTTGTGCAATTCAAAAAAAAGCTGGAATTGCTTGGCGGTTCGGATTTTTCTTCGTACTTTTGCCCCTATGACAGAAAACAGCAGATACATTCGCTTCGACTGGGCCATCAAGCGCATCCTGCGCGACAAGGCCAACA
>CACXUV010000033.1:24270-30356 GCA_902770845.1 uncultured Prevotellaceae bacterium | reverse complement strand
TACTTTTGCCATGCAAAAACAATCACACAAATGAAGAAAACACTCTTTGCCATGGCACTGCTGCTGCTCGCAGCCCTGCCCGCAACAGCCCAGACGGCCTTCGTCCATCCCTGGCAAGGCAAGCGCGTGGCCTATTTTGGCGACTCGGTGACCGACCCCCGCAACAAGGCTGCCAACAAGAAATACTGGGCCTGGCTGCAAGACTGGCTCGGCATCACGCCCTACGTCTACGGCGTGAGAGGCCGCCAGTGGAACGACATACCGCGCCAAACGGCCCAGCTGCTGAAAGAACACGGCGACACGGTAGACGCCATCCTTATTTTCTGCGGCACCAACGACTACAACAATGGTGTGCCCCTGGGCCAGTGGTGGGACGAGCACGTAGCAAAGGTGGAATATGGCCACGGCACTGCCAAGCAAATGGTAACGCGCCGACAGCGCACACCGTCGATGGACCCCACCACCTATCGAGGCCGAATCAACATTGCCCTCGACTCGCTCAAGCGCACCTACCCCACCAAGCAAATCGTGCTGCTCACGCCCCTGCACCGTTCCAACTTCTTTGCCAACGAAAAGAACTGGCAGTGCGACGAGTCGTACACCAACCAGTGCGGCGAGTATATCGACGCCTATGTGCAGGCCACCCTGGAGGCAGCCCATGTGTGGGCCGTGCCCGTCATCGACTGGAACGCCACGAGCGGCCTCTTTCCCCTGATGAAGCAGCACGGCCAATACTTCAACCGCCCGGACAACGGCGCCGAGGGCACCGACCTGCTGCACCCCAACAACCAGGGCCACCAGCGCCTGGCACACACCCTCATGCAACAACTGCTGGCACTGCCCTGCACGTTCTGAAAACATTCTTCCCCTCACCATGACCAAACCGTTCTGCACCCTCCTGCCACTGCTGGCCGTGCTGCTGTCCGCCTGCACCAACGCCCCGAAGCAATATAAAATAGGTGTGTCGCAATGCTCGGAAGACATCTGGCGCGAAAAACAAAACGCCGAACTGCGCATGGCAGCCTATTTGCATGACAACGTAGAACTGCACTTTGCCGCTGCCTATGACAGCGACGAGCGTCAGGTGCAACAAATCGACAGCCTTGTCAGCGAAGGCATTCAGCTGCTCATCGTGGCCCCCAATCAGGTAGCCACCATCTCGCCAGCCATCGACCGTGCCTTCGACCGTGGCATTCCGGTCATCGTGTTCGAACGCAAGACCAATTCCAAGAAGTACACCGCCTTCATCAGTGCCGACAACTACGAGATGGGGCGCGTCATGGGTCAGTACATGGCCACCCAGCTGAGTGGCCAGGGGCGCGTCATGGAAGTGATGGGCCTCAACGGCTCGTCGCCCGCCATCGATCGCCACAAGGGCTTTGCCGACGCCATCAGCCAGTACCCAGGCATTGAACTGGTGGCCACGCTGCAAGGCGACTGGACTCACCAGAGCAGCCATCATGCCACCAGCCAGTGGCTGGCCGCCCACCCCCACACCACCATCGATTATGTCTTTGCCCAGAACGACCGCATGGCCATGGGAGCGCGCCAAGCCTTCAGCGAGCATTTGTCCCCCGCCAAGCCACTTCCCCACTTCTGCGGCATCGATGGCCTGCCAGGCAAAGACGGCGGCATACAACTGGTGCGCGACTCGTTGCTCGATGCCTCCTATATCTATCCCACACATGGCGACAAACTGCTCAGCCAGGCTCTCGACATTCTCGAAGGGCGTCCCTATCAAAAGGAAGTGTTGCTCATGTCGGCACTGGTCACCCCCGACAATGCCCGCGTGCTGCTCATGCAGAGCGAGGAAATTGAGCGCCAATCGGGCTATCTCGACAACCTTCACAACAAGGCCAACGAATATCTGAGTCAGCTCGACACCCAGCGTGCCGTGACAATTTTGGCCTGTGGCACCATCCTGCTGCTGCTACTTGTCTTCCTGCTGTTCTATCTCTATCAGCAAGGCAAGATTTCGCTGCGCCGACAGCGTGTGGTGAGCAACCTGTGGAACATGGAAAAACCAGAAAGTCTCACCCCCAGCCCCTCTTCGATTGGAGAGGGGACTATATACCAACAAGCGCAGGAACAAGCACAGGAACAAGCACAGGAACAAACACAGGAACAAACACAGGAACAAGCGCAGGAACAAGGGAAGATACTTTATACTTCCCTTTCCAATCGAAGAGGGGATGGGGGTGAGGCCACCTTCATTTCCCGCTTCAAGGAAGTGGTCGAGTCGCAACTGCCCAACAGCGAGCTCAGCGTAGAAGACCTGGCTGCACAGATGAATCTGAGCCGCGTGCAGCTCTATCGCAAAGTGAAGTCCATATCGGGCTCGTCGCCCGTCGAGCTGCTGCGCACAGCCCGTCTGAACCGTGGCTATCAAATGCTGCTCACCACCGACAAGACCGTCTCGGAAGTAGCCTATGCCGTAGGCTTCACCGCCCCCAGCTACTTCACCAAATGTTTCAAGGAAGAATTTGGTGTCAGCCCCACCGACCTGAAGAAATAAGAACGGCGAAGTCCATATCAGTATAGTTCAGGGTGTGTTCTTTGCCTATGAATAGACAAGAAATGATTCATCTCTTCCGTGAGCAACTCTTCTGCAATGACAACCGAATTATTGGCAGGATCATTAGGAATCGTTATACCTTCAACAAATTCCTTTTGTTCCTCAGTCAAATCACCCGAATCAGAGACTTTCATTGCGCCGTTTTCATCAAAATAGATTAATCCATACTCAAACAATTTATCATGATTAGCGCATAACCATAAGCCATTATCCCCAGAAACAGCTTTTGCCCGCTTCTCCATGAAAGTAATATTCTCCCTGTTTATGTCGCATACACGATGTATGTGAGATGCAATGATCAGTCTTTGAATATTGCAATTACAAAGAAAGCATTTTTCTCGTCTGAGCCGTATTTCCTCATCAGGTTCTTCATAAATTCAGCCTGATTACGGGCATCTCCATCCACTAAAGCTTCTTCGTTAGGAGTATAGTCCCGCAATTCATCAAAACACTCTATGCCAAGACTCTTTAGCAACTCTAAGTTGTCTGCAGTTATTGGGGTTGCATTTCTATCTTCACCGTCAAGTCGATTCGTATCCTTAATTTGCCATAAGAACACTTTTCCCCGAGTTATAGCCTTTGCGGCTGCAGCCATCAAAATAATCTCGAACCCATTGTTTCCGAATGTTTTCCCGTATAAAATGGTATCATTGGCATTTTCAATGATATATGAACTTTTATTATTGGCCCTCACCATCTTATTACGAAAATCTTTCATTTTCTTTACAGACCTGAACGGAGTTTGGGCCTCAACTTCATTAGCCCGATTGAGCGACCAGTCAAGTTGGCCATAATTGATTATATTAATGCTAAGAGTTCTGCAAATCTTGTATGCAAAAGTTTGATAATCATTAACCGCGTGAACAACTCCTGCAAAACTCGTCACGGAATCTGCGTAGACGGTTTCGTCATTTTTATCTATGGCGTCGGAAGGTGTGACGCACAAAAGAAAAACATTAAATGATTTGTTTTCATGCGCATCGGCATAGAAAATGCGATACGATATAGGTAATTTCGCAACAATATAGCCATTTCTTGTCTCATTCGGAAACTCGTAAGAGAAGAACACATAATGTATTTCCGATTTCTCTTGCGAACTACGCTCTATCGTTATGAACTGGCCGTTTTGTTCTTTTGATTCTCTTCCATCCTGATTATACTCAGGAACAACCTTGATCTCAATCTTGTCATGAGAGTTGAATCCCAAGCCAGTTAGAATGACATCAAGGACATCTGTTCTATGAGTTAAAAGGCTGTCGTCCCGATTCTCATGAACAGCAATCGTATTGAATACTTTTTGCAATAATCGATTACGCTTTGGCAATGTTACAGTAATCATAATAGTCGGTATGTTTTTTCTGCCTTCGGGTTATACTGCCCAGGTCGGCACTGTGTGAATTTCGCCTTCAGTTCATTGTGCAATTACAAGAGTTTCGTTTCTACCTCTGAACGTGGTTTGAATGATTTCCACATGATGTTTTTCAATCCACTCGCAAAGATAGTTGTTTCGGAGTGCTTTGTATTCAAGCACATTCGAGATGATGACCTTGCACCCTCTGGCAAGCAAAGCATCCAAATATGACAACAGTCGCACTTCTTCTTGCGCATTCCAGCCCCTGAATCCTCTTTTCCCATCGTTGTAGCTCCCTAAAGTGATGAGATAGGGTGGATCGACATAGACCAGCGTATCAGCATCAATCAAATCATCAATTTCCTGATAATCCCCAATATGGAATTCTGTATTCATTTCTTTCAGTCTCCGGCTAAAGGAAACAATTTTTTCTTTTACAGAGTCGCTATAGCCACTTTCGCCAACAGGATTGTTTACCTCGTAAGAAGAGTTGAAGCGCAACTGCTGCTGAAAGCCATATAGAATGACGACATAAAGATACCAATACGCTTTACGCTTGTCACGATATTTCCTGTTGTAATCCTCCCTGATTTCTGTATATGCATCCTTGCCACATTTCACAAGTCCATACTTCTTGATAGTTTTTTCAATAAATGTCAGCAACAAAGAAGTATCCTCTTGCTTAAACATTTGCAAGATGTTGGCAACGGCAAAATTTATGTCGTTATAGATCACCATATTAAATCCTACGGTATTTATGCCGACATTGAATCCGCCGCCCATCAGGTCAACAAACTTATTTCTGCCATGCAACTGTGGCTTGATAAAATCAATGATAGGAGATTTGCCTCCCATGTAGTTGAGCGGGCAGTAGTATTTGACATGTTCTGCAGGCTTTTTCCGACCATAGAAAAGATATTCTCTGTGGCCTTGCTTGTCTGCTGTCTTGAAATTCTTATATCTTTTGTAGGCAATCTCTTCGCATGTCACGCTATCTTCATAGCAGTATCTTTTCAGTGCATGCAGAATATAGTCTTTAGACATGAGCCCGTCACTGCTATAGCTGAACACAATGTGCGTGGCTTGTGTCTTTGCCAAGACCCTATCAAAAACAATTTCCACCTTGTTCGGCTTAGACCAGTCATTGGACATGTTTTCATAAGAGCGTGCTCCTGTCACGCCCCTCAGTTCCGGATTGTCATTAAGAATCAGCGTCTCCAGAATATGGTATTGCACAGAATAAGAATTTCTTGTATAGGGAGGGTCCAAATATAGAATGTCGCAAGGAATGTCTTCTATGATACTTTCTATGTTGCCGTTTCTTACTTCTACGAGTTTGTTGTTCTCATCATCATACGCCAGGTCTGTCTCCGCTGGCTGCATAAACACAATGCGCTTTACAGCACGAGGGTCCCATGTTTTAAGATATGCTCCATATACTCCTGCAACATTTGCAACATGCGACACAGATTCCATCAAGGCACTTAGCAAATAGTAATACTCAGCCAAAGAAACCACATTCGTATCACGCCATTCCTGTATCTGCTGTCTGAAATAATCTATGCGCCCTGCATTCCAGTCAGAAAAATACATGCGCCCCGAAAGTGCCGGAGCATAATTCCGTGAGAAGAATCCAACAATCTGATTTTCGTTCGCATTAAAAAAATCGAATGGATTGAATCCCAGGGTCTCAAAGGTGCATCGCGAGGCATAAACGCGTCCGCTCGCAAAAGTCGCGGCACAATGCAGATTGTCGTTTAAAATGATATTGAATTCTTTTTTGAAATGATGAGCTATCGTGCCTGTTCCGCAGAAAGCATCGAACAAGGTGTTCCCTTCACCGAACAAATGCTTTTCCTCGAATAATTTTTGAATATATTCAATTAATGCGGCTTTGCAACCCAAGTATCTCATGAAAGTTACTGATTAGTGAATATTTAACGATCATTGATCATAATTTGGCGCAAAAATAATAAAAATTTATGAAATTTTCTCTGGGTGGCTATGTATTTACGAATTAACGATTTACAATTTACGATTTATTTACGTTTTTTTTCGATTTTGTTATTTACTAATAATAAAAAAATGACCTGGCATAAATCCACCACAGAGACACAGAGACACAGAGTCTTCCTTGTGCCAGATAAAGGCTCTGTGTCT
>CACXUV010000033.1:0-24237 GCA_902770845.1 uncultured Prevotellaceae bacterium | reverse complement strand
CGAAACTGGTGATGGCAAGGCAAACGCCTTCAGGGTCAGTCTTTCAGCGAATAGGTCACGGTGGTCACCACCCTCACCTTCTTGATCCAGGGTGTGTTGTCGTCGCGGTTGTCAATCGAGAACTGGCCCTGATCGGCACTCACAATCTTGTTCAGCTGCGAGTGGCTGTTCTCGGCAAACTGCTGGGCCGTCTTCTCAGCATTCTCTATGGCCTCCTGCATCATCTTGGGTTTCATCTCCTTGAACGACACATAGTCATACTTCACAGGATTCTCATAGCCGCCGTCCACGATGGCCACGCCCTCCTTCAGCAGGTCGCCCTGCCTGGCAATGATGCTGCGCACCTTCTGCACCTGACCTGAGGTCACGGTGATCACCGACGTCACGATGTAGCGGTAGGGCTGGTTGCGCTCACCATATTCACGCGCGTTCAGGTCGGCCACCTGGGGGGCGTTCACCGTCAGTTCTTCCTCCTTGATGCCATTTCGCAGCAAGAAAGCCTTGATCTTGCTCTGTGTCGTGCCAATTTTGTCGTAGAGTTCCGGCAGGTCGTTGCCCAGTTCCTTCGACACGATAGGCCACGTCACCTTGTCGGCCTCCACCTCCTGTTCGGCCAGTCCCTTCACGTTCACCTTGCGGTCTTTGTTGGCAAAGTTGTCAATGCCTGCCTTGATGAACCAACCCAAGCACACGATGCCCACGGCAATCAGTGCAGCTGAAACAATTCTATTCTCTTTCATAAGCATCAAAAAAAAATTATAAACTTAAAGAATTTGCCTGCAAAGGTGCTCATTTTCCTGCAAAGCCGAAAGGGAATTTCCCTATTTCTTTGGCTGTTTCCCCTATTTCCATCAAGGGAAAGAGCCAAAAAACAAATACATGTAACTGCAATGCAGTCAATGAAAATCTTTCAAAACAATTGTTTTTCCTGGAAAAACAATTTGTTTTCACGGGAAAAACAATTTGTTTTCAGCGGAAAAACAACTTGTTTTCAACGGAAAAACATTTTGTTTTTTCGGAGAAAACAAAATGAGTGCAGTGCAAGACTGACTTGAAGCAAACGAAAAAAATATAGAAAAAACATGCAACAATTGTTTTAAACAATGAAAAAACAAAACTTTTAAGTGAATTTTCGTTCATGTAAAGCCGTTTTTTCATATCTTTGCAGCAAACTTTTTACAGACCCCATGAAGAAGAAAGCAAACTGTGTAGCGGCGTTGTTGATGGCAGTCATGCTTGTGTGTGGCTGCACGCAGCATGCCCATATATATAAAATAGGTGTGGCACAATGCTCGTCTGGTCCCTGGCGCGAAAAGGTGAATCAGGAGATGCTGGCAGCACAGCACCTGTACGAGCAGGATGTGGAGGTGGTTATAGCCCAGTCTTACGACGACTCCGAGCTGCAAATAAGGCAAATCGACAGTCTGGCCCGGTCGGGCATCGACCTGCTGGTAGTGGCCCCCAACGAGACGATGCCCCTGGCCAAGGCCATTGCTGCAGTGCGCAAGCAGGGAATACCCGTTATTTTCTTCGACCGCAAGGCTGGCACCGATGACTATACGGCGTTCATCGGCGGCAACAACATCGAGGCTGGGCAGGCCGTGGGCGAATATGCGCTCAGCATGGCCAAGGGACTGGTGCTCGAAGTAACAGGAAGCATGAGCACATCGCCAGCACAAGAACGCCACAAAGGCTTTGCCCAGGCAATGGAAAACGGCGGCAAGCAGGACTATATTTGCCGCGAGGGCGACTGGACCAGCGAAGAGGCGTGCCGCATCGTGACAGAACAAATCAACACGGGCCACAAGCCCGACATTGTGTTCTGCCACAACGACGGCATGGCCACAGGTGCCTACAAGGCCACAGTGGAGACTGGCTGCGAGGGCGACATCAAGATTCTGGGCATCGACGGAATGCCGGACGAGGGACTGGACTACGTGCAGCTGGGCCATCAGATTGGCACCTACATCTACCCCACACACGGCGAGAAGATCGTGAGACTGGCCCTCGACATTCTGACGGGAAAGCCCCACAAGAAGGAGAACCCGCTGCGAGGCATGCTGGTGACGCCCGAGAACGTTGACCCCATAGCCGCCACAGCAAGCGAGTTGCTGGAACAGAACGGCCACCTGGTCATCATTCAGAACAAGCTGGAGAAATATCTGGGCATCAACCACATTCTGCAGAAAGTGATTGCCGGCGGTGTCATGACGATTGTGCTGCTGCTGGCAGCACTGGCTCTGATGTGGAGAGCCTGGACACAGACACGCCGCACCATCCGCCAGCGACAGGCCATGAACGAAGAGCAAACGCTGTTCTATACCGATGCCAGCAGCCGCAAGCTGCACGACATATTCGACCGCCCCGACGACGACCTGCCGCAGCCCCGCACACAGGACGTGATCTTTGCCGAACAGCTGAACGATGCCATTCGCAAACACATGGGCAACACCAACCTGAAGATGGACGAACTGGGCGACGAACTGGGGCTGAGCCGCGTGCAGCTGTACAGAAAGGTGAAAGCCATCACGGGCCAGACGCCCGTGGAACTGTTGCGACAGATGCGGCTGCAGCGAGCCTATGCACTGCTGGGCGGCACCAACAAGACCGTGGCCGAGGTGGCCTATGAGGTGGGCTTTGGCACGCCGGGCTACTTTTCCAAATGCTTCAAGCAGCAATATGGCAAATATCCCACCGACCTGAGAACCGAAAAGCCTCAATAGCAGTCCACGAATGGCACGAAAGGCCCACAGGAAGGGATTTGTCGACAAATATGACATAATAGTCAACGATTGTTTCGTGTAACATTTTTAGGAGGCGAAGAACGATAAATGAAAGTATATTGAGGTCTGGCACACTACCTTTGTGCCAGATTTTTTTATATACTAACCAATCAAAACATTTATGAAACATTTCGAAAGACTCCTACTGAGCTTCATGCTCATGTTTGCCAGCACCATCGTGCTTGCGCAAACGGAGATTACCGGCACCGTGGTGGACGCCAACGGCGATCCCGTTATTGGTGCTACGGTGATGGAGAAAGGCACGTCGAACGGCACCGTGACCGACTTCGACGGAAACTTCAAACTGAAGGTTGCAGCCGGAAAGACGCTTGTGTTCTCCTACATTGGCCTCAACACTCAGGAAATGGCCGCCCAGGCTGGCATGCAAGTGACACTGACCGACAACGCCCAAATGCTGAACGAGGTGGTGGTCACTGGCTACACCACGCAGCGCAAGGCCGACCTGACGGGTGCCATCTCGACGGTGAGCGTCGACGAGATGGCCAAGCAGAACGAGAACAACCCGATGAAGGCCCTGCAGGGCCGCGTGCCGGGCATGAACATCCAGGCCGACGGTAACCCATCGGGTGCCGCCACCGTGCGCATTCGTGGTGTGGGAACGCTGAACGACAACGACCCGCTCTATATCATTGACGGTGTGCCCACCAAGTCGGGCATGCACGAACTGAACGGCAACGACATCGAGTCGATTCAGGTGCTCAAGGATGCTGCCTCAGCCTCTATTTATGGTTCGCGCGCAGCCAACGGCGTAATCATTATCACCACCAAGAAGGGCAAGCAGGGCCAGGTGAAGGTGAACCTGGATGCCAGCATTGCTGCCTCGATGTATGCCCACCGCATGAAGGTGCTCAACGCCGAGGAGTGGGGCCGCGCCTTCTGGCAGGCCAACGTGAACGACGGCGTGAACCCCAACAACAACACGCTGGGCTACCGCTTCGACTGGGGCTACGACCAGGCCGGCGTGCCACAGCTCTACGGCGTGACCATGCAGAAATACATGGACGAGGCCAACACCATTCCGGCTTCGGACACCGACTGGTTCGACGAGACCACCCGCACCGGCGTGGTGCAGAACTACAACGTGAGCGTGAGCAACGGCTCTGAGCGTGGTTCGGCCTACTTCTCGCTGGGCTACTACAAGAACCTGGGCGTGATCAAGGATACCGACTTTGAGCGCTTCTCGGCCCGTATGAATTCCGACTACAAGCTGTTTGGCGACGTGCTGACCATTGGCGAGCACTTCACGCTGAACCGCACATCGGAAGTGACAGCCCCCGGCGGCTTCCTGGGCAACGTGCTGCAGTACAACCCCTCCTTCCCCATCTACAACACCCAAGGTGAATATGCCAACCTGACCTCCCCCTACTCTGACCGTGAGAACCCCGTGGAGGTGCTGGAGCGCAACAAGGACAACCGCTACACCTACTGGCGCACCTTCGGCGACGTATTCCTGAGCCTGCAGCCCATCAAAAACCTCACGCTGAAGACCACCTTCGGCATTGACTACAGCCAGAAGAAGCAGCGTCTCTTCACCTATCCTATTAAGAATGGTAACGTGGCCAACAGTGATAACGCCGTGGAGGCCAAGCAGGAGCACTGGATGAAGTGGATGTGGAACGCCATCGCCACCTACAACCTGGAGATTGGCAAGCACCGTGGCGACGTGCTGCTGGGCATGGAGCTGAACCGTCAGGACAACGAGTCCTTCGCCGGCAAGCGCTACGACTATGCCGTGCTCACCACCGACTACATGTGGCCCGATGCCGGAAGTGGCCGTCAGCAGGCTTTCGGTTGGGGCGACGGCTTCTCGCTGGTGTCGTTCTTCGGCAAGCTGAACTACACCTTCAACGATCGCTACCTGGCCAGCGTGACCGTGCGCCGCGACGGTTCGAGCCGCTTCGGTAAGAACAACAAATATGGTACGTTCCCCTCAGTCAGTGCCGGCTGGCGCATCTCTGAAGAGAAGTTCATGGAGGGCACCAAGGAGTGGCTGGACAACCTGAAGCTGCGCGCATCGTGGGGTCAGACCGGTAACCAGGAGATTTCGAACATTGCCCGCTACACCATCTACAAGGCCAACTATGGCGAGGCCGGCTTCGGCGGACAGAGCTATGGCACCAGCTACGACATTCAGGGCACCAACGGCGGACAGACGCTGAACTCTGGCTTCAAACGCGACCAGATAGGCAACGACGACATCAAGTGGGAAACCACCACGCAGACCAACATCGGTCTCGACTTCGGCTTCCTGCACAACGCTCTCTACGGTTCGTTCGAGTGGTACTACAAGAAGACCAAGGACATTCTGGTCTACATGCCGGGCATCGGCATCATGGGCGAAGGCAGTTCGAAGTGGATCAACGCCGGTGAGGTGGAGAACAAGGGTATAGAGCTGAACCTGGGCTACCGTGGCTCGGCAGGCGACTTCAGCTACGACATTGCCGGCAACCTGAGCACCAACCGCAACAAGGTGACCAAGCTGCCCGAGACCATCGCTTCGAAAGGCACTTTCGGTGGCAGCGGTGTGAAGAGCGTGGTGGGCCACCCCATCAACTCCTACGTGGGCTATGTCTACGACGGCATATTCAAGAGCCAGGACGAGGTGGACAACCATGCCCGTCAGGACGGAGCTGCCGTGGGCCGCATGCGCTATAAGGACCTCGACGACAACGGCGTCATCAACGAAGCCGACCAGAAGTGGATCTATGATCCCACACCCGACTTCACCTACGGTCTGAACATCTACCTGCAGTACAAGGACTTCGACTTCACCATGTTCTGGCAGGGCGTGCAGGGCGTCGACGTGCTCACCTCGGTGAAGCCCGGCGACGACACCAACGGCGGCTACAAGGTGCAGACCGACCTCTGGGCTGGCGTCAACGTGCCTTATCTGAACAAGGGCGACCGCGTGCTCGATGCCTGGACACCGGCCAACAGCGGCTCGGACATTCCCGCACTCTCGCTCTACGACAACAACAACGAGAAGCGCTTCTCGACCTACTATGTAGAAAACGGCTCCTACCTGAAGCTGCGCACCATTCAGCTGGGCTACAACCTGCCCAAGGGCGTGACTGAGAAGCTGCACATGTCGAAGATCCGCACCTACCTTTCGGCACAGAACCTGCTCACCATCAAGAGCAGCAAGTTCACGGGTGTCGACCCCGAAAACGCGCTCTTCGGCTATCCCATTCCTCTGAACGTTACATTCGGCATCAATGTTTCCTTTTAATTAGAAATTAGCAATTATGATTACCAAGATAAACAAAATATTCTTTGCAGGTCTTGTATGCTGCTGCAGCACGGCAGCCCTCACTTCCTGCTCCGACTTCCTTGACGACCAGAAGCCGCAGGGAACACTCTCCGACATCGAGGTGACCAACCCCGACAAGGTAGACAACCTGGTCATTTCGGCCTACGCCATCTTCACCACCGCCGAAGACATCAACTCGTCGTTCTCGATGTGGAACTTCGACGTGCGCAGCGACGATGCCTACAAAGGCGGCTCGTCGACCAACGATGGCGACGTGTTCCACCAGCTGGAGGTGGAGAAGGGCGTGCTGACCACCAACTGGAACATCAACGACATGTGGGTGCGCCTCTACAAAGCCCTGTCGCGTGTCAACTCGGCCATTGCGGTCATTGAGAAGTGCGACGACAGCTATGCACTGAAGTCGCAGCGCATGGCCGAAATGAAGTTCTTGCGGGCCTATGCCCACTTCCTGCTGAAGCGTCTGTACAAGAACATTCCTTTCGTAACCGATCCCAACATGTCGGAAGAGCAATACAACACTCTCTCGAACAAGGAATACACCAACGACGAGGGCTGGCAGGTCATCATCAACGACCTGACCGAGGCTTACAACGCCCTGCCCGACAAGCAGGCCGACAAGGGCCGACCCACTAAGGCTGCCGCCGCTGCCTTCCTGGCCAAGGCCTATCTGTACAAAGCCTACCGCCAGGACGACGCAGCCTCGCACAGGGTGACCTCGATCAATGAAGACGACCTGAAGAAGGTGGTGGAATATACCGACCCTGCCATCTTCAATGCCGGTGGCTACGCACTGGAACCCGACTTCCACAACAATTTCCGTCCTGAGAAAGAGTATGAGAACGGCGTGGAATCGGTCTGGGCCATTCAGTATTCCATCAACGACGGATCTACCTACGGCAACCTGAACTGGAGCTACGGTCTGATTGTGCCCAACATTCCCGACGTGACCGACGGTGGCTGCGACTTCTACAAGCCCACGCAGAACCTGGTGAATGCCTTCAAGACCAATGGCAACGGTCTGCCCATGGCCAACAGCAACGATGCCAACTACGACATGGCGGCCGACAATGCCGACCCGCGCCTGTTCCTCACCGTGGGCATCACTGGCCTGCCCTACATGTTCAACAAAAACTTCATCATGGACAAGTCGTCGGCTTGGAGCCGTTCAGGTGGCATCTACGGCTACTACGTCACGCTGAAGCACAACGTTGATCCCGCCCTCATTGGCAGCTACCTCATCCACGGCAGCTACTGGGCCAGCCCCATGAACCGCATTGTGTTCCGCTATGCCGACGTGCTGCTGATGCGCGCCGAGGCACAGGCTCAGCTGGGCAACACCACCGAAGCCATTGCGCTGGTGAACCAGATTCGCACCCGTGCCGCACAGAGCACACAGATGATTGCCGACTATGAGAGCCGTTACGGCGTTCACATCTACTGCAAGAACTACGAAGGGGCCTACACCAAGGAGGAGGCTCTGCAGATTGTGAAGACCGAGCGCCGTCTGGAGCTGGCCATGGAGAGCGAGCGCTTCTTCGACCTGGTGCGCTGGGGCGATGCACAACAGGTCATCACCAACTACGTCACCAAAGAGAAAGAGCGCGTCAGCTTCCTCGGCGACGCCCAGTTCCGTGCCGACCACGACGAGTATCTGCCCATTCCACACGAGCAGATCTCTTCTTCCAACGGACACTATGTGCAAAACATCAACTGGGGAGAGTAAAACACTGAAGATTGAAATATAAATAAATCGGAATCCCGAAATTCACGAAATCACGAAATAACGAAATTCCGGAATAACGGAATAACGAAATCCCGAAATAACGAAATCCCGAAATAACGAAATCCCGAAAAATCGTAAATTACGCAAATTATGAAAAAAATATTATATTCAGCATTCGCGCTCTTATGTTCAGTCATCACACTGGTGGCCTGCTCGAGCGACAATGTGAGCGACCTCGCTCTTTCGGGCGACTGCATGGTTGAGGCGTTCGAACTGAACGACACTTATAAAGGTGTGATCGACCTGTCGAAGCGCACCATCAAGGTGAAAGTGCCCGTAGATTTCACGGGCAAGCAACAGATGAAGATTACCAAGATGGCCATTTCCGACGGAGCAAAGGCCAATATGACCGTGGGCAGCACGGTGGACTTCTCGGCTGCACAGACCCTGCACGTCACCAACGGCGACCTGTTCCTCGACTGGGTGGTCAACGTCAGGAACGACGAGGCACGCATCACCTCGTTCATCATCAACGACACCTACAAGGCCACCATCAACGAAGAAGACCACACCATCACGGCCTTCCTGCCTTCTACCGTCGACGTGACGAAGATTGTGCCCACCATTACACTGACCGAAGATGCCACCATTTCGCCTGCTGGCGGCGTGGTCACCGACTTCACCAATCCTGTCACCTACACCGTGACCGACAACACTGCCAAGGCCACCTACACCGTGACGCTGCAGACGGTAAGCGCACCGAAAGCCATCTTCCTGGGCAGCAGCAAGGCCACCAAGATGGAAGAGCTGGAAGGCGAGGAACTGGAGGCATGCAAGTGGATGACGGCCAATATCGAACAATCGATGTTCGTGTCGTGGGGCGACATGGCCAACATGGACCTGTCGAAGTGCGAGGTTATCTTCTGGCACTGGCAGCACCAACCATCAGAAACGCTGAGCGACTTTGAAAGCGGTGCCACTTCTACCGCCATGGCCTATCGCAACAAGCTGCAGGACTACTACAAGAACGGCGGTGCCTTCATCCTGGGCCGTGCAGCCGTGAACTATGCCGCCTCGCTGGGTGCCGTAAAGGATCAGCGCTGTGCCAACAACTGCTGGGGCAGCAGCGACGAGGGTGGCGACATCATCAGTGCCGGAGGCGAGTGGAGCTTCCTGCCCAACGATGCCTCACACCCCCTGTGGCAAGGACTGGTGGGTGGAAATGAGAAGATCATCACCACCGATGCGGGCTACAAAATCTCGAACTGTGTGTCGCAGTGGGGCAGCTGGGGCTTCAGCGACTTTGCCGACTGGGAGCAGCAGACAGGCTGCCGCGCACTGGGCCATGGTGGCGACAATGCCGTGGTCGTGTGGGAGGCACCTGCCTTCGACGGCACCTTCGGCAAGGGTGGCATCATCTGCTTCGGCTCGGGCTGTTACGACTGGTACTCGCCCAACGATTTCGTGCCCTACTATCACGACAACGTGGGTATCATGACAGGCAATGCCTTCAAGTATCTTTCGGGGCATTAAACATTTCAACGCCAACAAATCGGAATCCCGAAATCACGGAATAACGGAATCCCGAAATCACGAAATCCCGAAATAACGAAATTAACGGAATCCCGAAATAACGAAATCCCGAAATAACGAAATTAACGGAATCCCGAAATAACGGAATCCCGAAATAACGAAATAACGAAAATAAAGAAAAAATTGCAAATTATGAAGACAAAGATATTTCCAATATTCGCACTCATGCTGTCAGCCACTGCGCTGACGGCATGCAGCGACGACGAGTTCGAAGGCGACAGCCCAAAGGACTGGAACGGAACAACCTCGCAATTCATCCCCACTGACGAGCGTGGTTTCAACACCTACTACAACCCCACCATTGGGCGTTGCGGCGACCCCATGCCCTTCTACGACCAGAAGGCAGGCAACTTCAAGGTGCTCTACCTGCAGGAGTACGACAACAACCCCTCGCACCGTTTCCACCCCATTTGGGGCGTGAGCACTACCGACGGCTGCAACTATGCGTCGATGGGCGAGGTGCTGCCCACGGCCACCAACGACTATGCACAGGATGCCGCACTGGGCACAGGCTGTGCCGCCTATAACGAGAAAGACGGCCTGTACTACATCTACTACACTGGCCACAACGGCAACTGCGAGAACCGCGAGGTGGTGCTGCGCGCCACGTCGGCCGACTTCAAGACATGGACAAAAGACATCGCATGGTCTATCAAAGGCCCCGACTACGGCTATTCGTCGAACGATTTCCGCGACCCGCAGATATTCGTGGCCGACGACGGCCTCTACCGCATGGTCATTGCCACCTACCCCGCCGGGGGCGGCGACCCCGTGTTTGCTGAGTTCAAGTCGGCCGACATGAAGGCTTGGGAGCACGTGGGCCATTTCAAGATGATTTGGGACCGCATGCTCGAGTGCCCCGACGTGTTCAAGATGGGCCAGTACTGGTATCTTGTCTACAGTGAGAGTCTGCAGCGCAGCTGGAGCCGCAAAGTGAAGTATATGATGGCCTCCTCATGGGACGACCTGAAGGCATGCTTCAACGACGGACCCCGTTGGCCTGCCGACGGCCATGAGGGCGTGCTCGACAGCCGTGCCTTCTATGCCGGAAAGACGGCCAGCAACGGCACCGACCGCTACATCTGGGGCTGGTGTCCTTTCCGTTCGGGTGCCGACATTCACGAAAAGAACATCAACGTGGGGGCTGGCGACGGCAAGGAGCCCAACTGGAGTGGTGCACTGGTGTGCCACAAACTGCTGCAGCACGCCGACGGCACCCTCACGCTGGGCGCCGTGCCCGCTATGGCTGCCAAATACAGCAAGGCACAAGAGGTGAAGGTGATGGCCAGCAACGGCTATGCCGACGGCAAGCTCTCGGGCGACGATGCCTACGTGCTCTACTCCCGACTGGGCACCTGCAACCACATTTCCTTCACCGTGACCACCAGCAACAACTGGGACAAGTTCGGAATTTCATTCGTTCGTGGCACCAACCCCGACTTCTTCTACACCATGGTGCTGAACCCTGAAGACGAGAACCACCGCAAGGTGAACTTCGAGCAGGAGGGCTACCGTCTGAAGACCAATGATGAGGGCCAGGAAGAACGAATTTACGGCAAGGGCTTCATCGAGGGCATCGACGGCTACTGGTTCGAACGTCCGCAGGACAACGTCTACCACATCGACATTTACACCGACAACTCGGTTCTGACCATGTACGTCAACGACGTCTGCGCCTACACCCAGCGCATCTACGGCATTCAGAAGAACTGCTGGAGCATCAACAACTATGGCGGTAGCGTCACTGTGAGCGATGTCAAGGTCAGCTGGCAATAAACGCAGTTGCTCAACTGTTGCGAACTAAAGAGTTTGGGGGAGATCAAAAAGAGGAAAAACGATCTCATGAACTTCCCCAAACTCTCTGAACCTCAAAGAAGATTGAGAAGACCAAAAACTCGAACAATCATTCATCAAAAAAACTGAAATATGAAAAAAACTTTACTCCTGGCAACAATGTTTGTTGCAACAGTATGCAACGCCCAAGTCATCCTTTGGGACGGTGAAGACAAAGAAGTCGGCACTGACGGTGGTTTCTGGAACAGGGCCGATCCAACCGTAGTCGACGACAATGGCAACAAATGCCTGAAACTGACACTCAAAGCCAATCCTGGTGGATGGGATCAAGAGCACCACAATGCGGCACTGCCCGTGGGCGATGCCAACTTCAAGGGCCTGCGCCGTGTCACCTTCCGCATGAAAATGGCTGAGAAGCACAATGTGATGGTGCAACTGGAAGGCAAGGACGGTGCCTACAATGCCAAACGCATCTGCTGGTACGACACGCCCAACGAGTGGCAGGTCATGGTCTATGAGTATGCCGTGGGGCCTGAGAACGAAAAGATTACCGACACGGGCAGCAACGTGCTTGCCATCTGGCCATTTGAAGAGACCAACCAAGGCGAGGGACAGACCATCTACATTGACGACATCAAGGTAGAAGGGCCAATGGTGAACGATATGGGCGTTCGAACCTTGGCCGACAATTCCCTGACTGGTGACGTTGTAGTGACTGGCACCATTGGCAAGGGCACCTATCAGAATACCTGGGACGGCGACTGGCACCCCGAAACATACGACGACTTTGCCCTGCTGGCAGCAAAACTCGCTGCCGATGCCAAGACGCTCGACGTGAGCAACGCTGCTGTTTGGGAAGCCGACTGGGATGTAATCAAGGCTAAATGTCCCAACATCGAGATTCGCACCAGCACCGAATCGGGCATCAGCACCTTGCTGAAAGACCTACAGAAAAAGCAAACTGCTGACGGCCAGATCTACAACCTTGCAGGTCAGCGCATGGGTTCGCAACCTGTCAAGGGCATCTATATTCAAAATGGTAAAAAAGTTTTACGTTAGTTTGTATTTATAATATTGTTTTTTGCATGAAAGGTGTCGCCGTGATGGCGGCATCTTTCTTATGGTTCATGTATAAGAAATCGTTCATTTCGCAGAAAATGAGTTGTAATGAACGATTTTTCACAATCTTTGTATCATAATTTACACAAAGAAACGTACGAAAAACATAACTTTGCGCAAAAATAACCGTTGGAACAACAACTAAAGACCCAAAACAACAATGAAAAAACTATTTGCATTGATGGTCATTGCCATGACCTTCATGGGAGCTAAAGCCCAGATGATTCTGAGCGATACCCATGCCATGCTCAAGTTGCAGCAAGGAAAGAAGTACTTACTGCTGCCTGTGCAGGAAAAAGAAGAAATCGCAGCCATTGCCGTGGTCGACGCTCGCAACGAGATGGTGACACGACTCAATGTGAAGCTGGCCGTGGACAAAGTGGACTACTACGTACCATTGGAACTGAAGAATGCTTGTCTGCTCGACATTTTTTTCCATGGTGACCGCCGCACCACGGGTGCCATCAAAGACTTTGCCTGCTGGCGAGAGATGAAGTATAGCGACTCCTTCGATGTGACCAATCGCGAACATTTCCGCCCCGTCTATCATCACACGCCACAATACGGATGGATGAACGACCCCAATGGCATGTTCTATCAGGATGGTGTGTGGCACCTGTACTACCAATGGAACCCTTACGGCTCCCAGTGGGAGAACATGACTTGGGGCCACAGCACCAGCCGCGACCTCATTCACTGGCAAGCTGAGCCCACTGCTATCGAAGCCGACTGGCTGGGAGCCATCTTCTCGGGCAGCGCCATCGTCGACAAGAACAACACGGCTGGCTTTGGCAAGAATGCAGTGATTGCCATGTACACCTCGGCTGGCACGTCGCAGACACAGAGCATTGCCTACTCAAACGATGGCGGCAAAACATTTACGAAATATGCAGGCAATCCCGTAATTACCTTCAACACGCCCGACTTCCGTGACCCTAAAGTGTTCTGGCATGAGCCAACCGCCCGGTGGATGGTGGTGCTGGCTGCTGGTCAGGAAGTGCAGTTCTATAGTTCGAAAAACCTGAAGGAGTGGAAATATGAAAGTTCCTTCGGACGCGAATATGGCAACCACGACGGCGTATGGGAATGTCCCGACATGCTCTGCTTTGGAGAGAAATGGGTGCTGCTGCTCAACATCAACCCAGGTGGCCCCTTCGGTGGCTCGGCCACGCAGTATTTTGTGGGCCAGTTCGACGGCCAAAAGTTTGTCTGTGAGGATGAGCCCAGCGAGACAAAATGGATGGACTATGGAAAGGATCACTATGCCACCGTTACTTTCCACAACGCGCCCGAAGGCCGCTACGTGGCCCTGCCCTGGATGAGCAACTGGCAGTATGCTGCCTCTGTGCCCACCAAGCAGTTCCGCTCGGCCAATGGTCTGCCTCGCGACTTGGGCCTGGCCACGGCAGGTGGTGAAACCCTTCTGACGAGCAAGCCTGCCAAGGAAATGCTGGCTCTGCGCGGACAAAAAGTGAAGGCTCCCACCGACGCTTGCGAGATTGTGGTCGACGTGAAGGGCTCGATGGAGTTAACGCTGCAGAACGGTCGTGGCGAACAGGTTGTGATGCGCTACGACGCCCAGAAGCAGCAGTTTGCCATGGATCGCACAAAGAGTGGCAACGTGAACTTCAGCGAGGCATTTCCCTGCACCACCACAGCTCCCACTTATGGCCAGCCGAAGCAGCTGCGCATCTTCATAGACCGCAGCAGTATCGAGGTTTTCGATGCCGAGGGGCGCATGGCCATGACTAACCTGGTGTTCCCCACCGAACCGTATAATATAATTAAGGTAAGGGGGGGGAAGGCCAACATCTACAGTCTCAAACAATAAAAAAACTGATATATTTTTATGGAACAGCAAAATCAAAACACTCCACTCGCTCCTGGAAATGGGGCTGGCGGTAAGGCTATGGCCATCGTCTCGGTGATGCTCTGCTTTTTCTGCATGGGCTTTGTTGACCTGGTGGGCACGGCATCGAACTATGTGAAAGAAGAGCAAGGACTGACCGATACGGTGGCCAATGTGCTGCCTTCGCTGGTGTTCTTCTGGTTCCTCATCTTCAGCGTGCCCACAAGCGTGCTGATGAACAAGATTGGCAAGAAGCAAACGGTGCTGCTCTCGATGGTGGTCACTGCCCTGGCCCTGCTGCTGCCTATGTTTGGCAACAGCTTCCCACTAATGCTGGTGGCTTTCTCGCTGCTGGGCATTGGCAACACCCTGATGCAAACGTCGCTGAACCCGCTGATGGCGTTGGTAAGCGGTGGCGAGAACCTGGCCTCCCAACTCACGTTCGGCCAATTCATCAAGGCCATCGCCTCGTTTATGGCTCCACTCATTGCAGGCTGGGGCTACAAGGCCCTGATTCCCACCTTCGGACTGGACTGGCGCGTGCTGTTTGCCATCTACTTCGTGGTGAGCGTGGTGGCCACACTGATGCTCTGGACCACCCCCATACAGGGCGACCAAAAAGCCACCGAGCAGCTGCCAGCAGTGGGCACACAGTTTGCCAACTGTTTCCGCCTGCTGGCCGAGCCGGTTGTACTGCTGTCGTTCCTGGGCATTATGTGCCACGTGGGCATCGACGTGGGCACCAACACCACAGCACCCAAACTGCTCATTGAGCGCACGGGCATGACCCTCGACGAGGCTGGCTTTGCAACTTCACTCTACTTCATCTTCCGCACCGTGGGCTGCCTGACTGGATCTTACTTCCTGCGAGTGCTCAAGACGCGCACCTTCTTTATTATTTCAGTGGTAATGATGGCCACCTCGATGTTGCTCATGTGCGTCGGCGAAACGAAGACAATGCTCTACATCGGCATAGCTCTTGTGGGCTACGGCAACAGCAATGTGTTCTCGATGTGCTTCGCACAGGCACTCACAGCCATGCCGCAGAAGCAGAACGAGGTCAGCGGTCTGATGATTATGGGCCTTTTCGGAGGCACAATTTTCCCACTGCTCATGGGCTTTGCAAGCGATGCCATGGGCCAGATAGGAGCCGTGCTGGTCATGGCCCTGGGCGTGATTTACCTCTTTACGTATATCAAACAACTAAAAACCGCATAAAATGGAACAGAAAAGATTTGTAGTAGGACTCGGCGAAGTCCTGTGGGATGTTCTTCCCGATGGTAAGAAACTGGGTGGCGCACCTGCCAACTTTGCCTATCATGCAGGCCAGTTTCTGGGCAACGACAACACAATAGCCATCAGCGCACTTGGCGAGGACAAGCTGGCTGAAGAAACACTCGATGCCCTGCGCGAACACAATCTGAACGACCTGCTGCCCCGTGTGCCCTACCCCACTGGCACGGTGCAGGTGCAGCTCGACGAGCAAGGCATCCCCACGTATGACATAAAGGAAAACGTGGCCTGGGACAACATTCCCTTCGATGAAGACATTGCCCAGATTGCCCGCAACTGCCGTGCCGTATGCTTTGGTTCGCTGGCTCAGCGCAATGTGGTGAGCCGCGAAACCATTCACAAGTTCCTCGATGCCACCCCCGATGATTGCGTGAAGATTTTCGACATCAACCTGCGTCAGCAGTTCTACAACAAGGATATTATCAAGGAGTCGTTGCAGCGTTGCAACATTCTGAAGATCAACGACGAGGAACTGGTGCTCATTGGCCGCATGTTTGGCTATCCCGGACTGGACATCGAGAACAAGTGCTGGCTCATTCTGGGCAAGTACAATCTCGACATGCTGGTGCTCACCTGCGGCACCAATGGCAGCTACGTCTTCACGCCTGGCCAAATGTCGTTCCAGGAAACGCCGAAGGTGAAGGTAGCCGACACCGTGGGTGCTGGCGACTCGTTCACCGGCTCGTTCTGCGCCGCCATCCTGAGCGGAAAGCCTGTGACCGAAGCTCACAAACTGGCCGTAGAAGTAAGTGCCTTTGTGTGCACACAAAACGGAGCCATGCCCACCCTGCCTGCCGAACTGCTCAACCGCTAACGTTCCATAGGCCACACACACTTCGGGAACCGTCTGAAACACGTTTTCAGAAGGTTCCCGTTTTTTTGTTTCCGTTGCGCTGCAGGCTTCTTCACAAAAGCAACGAAGTTACAATAGTTATCAAAAAACAAAACGAGATTATCAAATAATCATGGTAGTTTTAATTATTAATTTCGTAATTTTGCAAGCACTAAAACAACAATGCTAATATTACTAAAACAATAAAATGGAAAACAAAAAGTATTTCTTTGCCGTAGACTTGGGAGCCACCAGTGGCCGTACCATCATTGGCAACATCAGCAATGGACGATTTGAACTGGAAGAGGTGACTCGCTTCCCCAACAACCTTATTGAGCAGGGAGGACACTATTATTGGGACATCTATGCCCTCTACTTCGAGATTATCAAAGGATTGAAGGAGGTGGCCCAGCGCGGACTGGAAATCACATCGATTGGTATCGACACATGGGGTGTTGACTTTGTCTTCATTGGCGACGACGGTGCCATTCTGCGCAATCCGCGAGCCTATCGCGACCCAATCACCTTCAGCGCCATGGACGACTATCTGCGTCACGTCATTTCCCAACGCGAAGTCTACGATGTTACGGGCATTCAGTTCCTGAATTTCAACAGCATATTCCAACTCTACGCCATGAAGCGCGAAGGCAACTCGGCCTTCCGTCAGGCACAGAAGATTCTTTTTGTGCCCGATGCACTGTCGTGGATGCTCACCGGTAACGAAGTGTGCGAATATACCATCGCCTCCACCTCGCAACTGCTCGATCCCCGCACCAAGCAACTCGACGAGCGGTTGCTCTGCTCACTGGGGCTGACACGCTCCAAGTTTGGCAAGATGGTGAACCCCGGCACCGTAATAGGCGTTCTGACCGATGAAGTTCAGAAACTCACTGGCCTGGGCCCAGTGCCTGTGATTGCTGTGGCTGGTCATGACACGGGCAGCGCTGTGGCCGCCGTGCCTGCCAAGGACGAAAAGTTTGCCTATCTGTCGAGCGGCACGTGGAGCCTCATGGGCATCGAAACGAAGGACGCCATCATCAACGACCTTTCCTATGAGCGCAACTTCACCAATGAGGGCGGCATCGAAGGCACCACTCGTTTCCTGAAGAACATCTGCGGCATGTGGCTCTACGAGCGTTGCCGACAGGAATGGCCCGAAGAAGTGCGCAAGCTCTCACATCCCGAGTTGCAAGGCCAGGCCATGCAGGTAGAGGCATTCCGTTCGCTCATCAATCCCGACGACCCCATGTTTGCCGCACCAGCCTCGATGATACAGGCCATCCAGCAGTATTGCCGACAAACCAACCAGTATGTGCCACAGACGCCTGCAGAGATTTGCCGTTGCATCTTCGACTCGTTGGCTCTGCGCTATCGTCAGGTGTTCCAGTGGATGCAGGAGTTTGCTCCCTTCAAGCTTGAGGTGCTGCACATCATCGGCGGCGGCTCACTCAACAAATATCTCAACCAGTTCACAGCCAACTCTACAGGTGCCACGGTGTTGGCTGGCCCACAGGAAGGCACGGCCATTGGCAACATCATGTTGCAGGCCAAGGCTGCCAGCATGGTGAACGACATCTGGGAAATGCGTCAGATTATTGCCAACTCAATAGACCTGGTGAAATACGAGCCGCAAGACAAAGCCACATGGGACATGGCCTACGACCGCTACCTGAGCATCGTCAACGGTGCTGTTAAGAATCCCGGCAAGGATGAACAATTATTCAAGTAAGAATTTTGAAGAAATCATATAAATACTAACCACGGTGAGCAGTCAAAGAAACTCTCACCCCCAAAATCAAAGACATGGCAAAACCATTAGTTGAAACCAAAGCAAGAGTGGGTGTGTTCTCCATCGCCCTGCAGGCCTATCTCCCCCAGTTTCCCCAGTTGGTGCCCGAGTTCGAGACCCAGTATGCAGCCTTCAAGAAGACGCTGCCCGACAGCATCGAGATTGTCGATGGCGGCATGGTGACCACCAAGGAGCAGTCGATGACTGCCGGCGACAAGTTCCGCGCCGCCGACGTGGATCTGGTCATTCTGCAAATGCTCACCTACTGCACCTCTTATAATATGCTGCCTGCCGTGCGCGATCTCGACGTGCCTGTTGTGATTGTGAATGTTCAGAAGAAACTGGCCCCCGACTATGCCAAGACCGACATTCCCACCTGGCTGGGCGAGCTCTATGCTTGCGGTGCCATTGGCGAGATGGTGGCCGACCTGAACCGTGCAGGCAAGCGCTCGGCTGTCATCACAGGTGTCGTAGAAGGTGGTGACCCCGGCGTACAGGCCGAGATTGAAGACTGGTGCCGCGCTGCACAGGTGCGCCGCCGCTTCCGCGATACCAACATTGCACAGATTGGCCGCCCCTACCCTGGCATGATGGACCTCTACATCGACGAGACCAACCTCTACCACCGCATGTTCGTCTACACCAAGCAGTTCGACTGGGAGCAGATGTGGGCCATTGCCGACAACATCACCGACGAAGAGGCCATCCGTGCCAAGGCTCAGGACATCCTCGACACCTTTGAGATTGAGGGTGGTGGCACCATCGAGAAAGTATGGGACATGGCCAAGTATGTCGTGGCCTTCGAGCAGTGGGTCAAGGACGAGAAGCTGGGCATGATTGCCTCTCACTATGCAGGCTTTGCCCAGGGTGTGGCCGGCAAGCTCGACTCGATGCTCATCCCAGCCTTCTCCATGCTCATCAAGCAGCACACCGCCTGCGCCGTGGAGGGCGACATGAAGGTGGCCATGGCCATGTCTATTCTGAAGACCATCAGCGGCACAGGCACCCTGGCCGAGATGTACTCCATCGACTTCCCGAGGGACATCTGCATCATCGGTCACTCCGGCTCAGGCGACTTCGACATTTCGCAGGCCCACAAGCCCACGATGAAGATTGTGCCCGTGTTCCACGGCAAGACGGGCGGCGGCTACCTCACGCAGTTCTATCCGCCCACAGGCCCCGTCACCTATCTGGCCATCACGCAGGACGCCAACGGCGTGTTCAAGTTCGTGGCTGCCGAGGGTGTCAACGAGGAAGGCCCCATCTTCATGTTCGGCGATACCAACATGCGCACCAAGTTCTCGCTGAGTTGCCGCGAGTTTGTCAACAAGTGGAGCGAGGCTGGCCCCACCCACCACATGGCTGCCGCCGTGGGTCACCACATCGACACCATCCTGAAGGTGGCCAAGATTCTGAATATCGAGTGCGACGTGGTCTGCCGCTAAGCAGTCCGTTTGCTTGCAAGTTAATCCACACATCGGCACGCCACCAAACGCGGTCTGGCGTGCCGATATATCTATCAGCAAGAGTTTTTTTCTATGAATTATTTTTACAGGCCGCGAGGAAAAGACATTCGACCTGTACGGTTGCCATCACGTAGGGTTGGCATCATGTAGGGGCAGGCTATGTGCCAGCCCGTCCGCTCACCTCTTCCATTTGTCCATCCACCGTATCTCTGGCACCCCGTCGGGAGCGAAGGTGATGGGAAGCCAAATGTAGCGGGCGTCAATGGGATGGCGCGGACGCCAGATGTCGGCCATGAAGATGTGACGACCGTCAGGCAGCGACAAGACGAAGGTGCTCTGCCCACCAAAGGTCTTCTCGGCCTTAGGCCCCACACAAGGATTGGGATGCTGCTCCCAAGGGCCCCAGATGCTTGGGGCCGAGAACAAACGGGCCTCGTTAGGCTCCCAGCCCGTACAGCCCGAGGTAATCAGCCAATAGGTTCCGTCGTGTCTGAAAATGGCAGGTGCCTCGTTGTGGCCAGCAGGTGCCAGCCGAGTGTAGCGCCCCGTGTGATGCAGGTAGTCAGGCGTCAGTTCAGCAATGTGAATGGTGAGATTCTCTTCCGACGAAAAGATGTGATAGGCCGTGCCATCACTATCGACAAAGAGTGTCATGTCGCGCGACATCTGTCCCCCTTCAAAGTCGCGCTTCACAAACAGTCCTTTCTTCACAGCCTGTAGCCACTCTGGTGTCCACCACTCTTTATAGTCCTGCATGCTGAGATGCTGCGCCTGCTCTATCTCTTCCTTACCGAACTCCACCGGCCAGCACCCGGCATTGGCACGCGAACTGTAAAGATATTCGTAAGGGCCTTCGGGGCTGTCGCTCACGGCCACGCCAAAACGAGCCGCATCATAGCCATGATGGCGCAGTTCCAGATGGAACCACATCACAAACTTGCCCGTACCGGGACAATAGACCACTTTTGGACGCTCCATGATGCAGCCACGCTCCAGGTCGGCACCCTTCTCCTGCGACACGCTAAGGGCCACGCCCCTGTTCTGCCAGTGCACCAAGTCGACCGACTTATAGCATGTAACACCAACCATTGCCGCACTGGTGCGCTCCGACTTGTGCTCGCCAAACCAGTAATAGGCGCCATCGTGCTGCAAAATACCACCACCATGGGCGTTAATATGCCTTCCGTCAGTATCGGGCCACAGTTCTCCCGGCCTTATGCTGTCAGCAGTCTGAGCCGCCATCGTCATAACCATGGCGAAGAGCAGCAGAGAAGAAAACACACTTTTTTTCATGTTTCGTGCAATGAGATTCATGTTCTGTTTAGTTTTATTGATGGATTTCGTCTGCAAATTTAAAGAAAAAAAACAAAATCACCACAAAAGGCTCTCGCTATTTTCATAAAAAAAGACAGGCAAGTTTCGTTTGTTTCACAAAAACTTTGTACCTTTGCAATCGACAATGAATTATCATGCTCCATAACTTTAGCATTCAAACAAATTCCTAAACCTAATAAACTAAAACAAACCGTATGAAAGCAGAACTCATTGAGAAAGCTTATGCCGTAGCGAAAGATCGTTACGCAGCTATTGGCGTTGACACCGACGCAGTACTTGACCTATTGCAGAAGCAGCAAATTTCGCTGCACTGCTGGCAGACCGACGACGTGGTGGGCTTCGAGCGCAACGAGGCCCTGAGCGGCGGCATACAGACCACAGGCAACTACCCCGGTCGAGCCCGCACCATCGACGAAGTGCGCCAGGACATCGAGTTCGTGAAGACCCTTATCGGTGGCAACCACCGTCTGAACCTGCACGAAATCTACGGCGACTTCAAGGGCAAGTTCGTCGACCGCGACCAGTGTGGCGTGGAGCACTTCCAGAGCTGGATTGACTGGGCCAAGGAGAACAACATGAAGCTCGACTTCAACAGCACCTCGTTCTCACACCCCAAGAGCGGCGACCTCACGCTCTCCAACCCCGACAAAGCCATTCGCGATTTCTGGATTGAGCACACCAAGCGCTGCCGTCGCATTGCCGACGCCATGGGCAAGGCCCAAAACGACCCCTGCATCATGAACATCTGGGTGCACGACGGTTCAAAGGACATGCCCGTACAGCGCAAGAAGTATCGCGAAATCCTGGCTGCCTCGCTCGACGAAATCATGGCCGAAAAGCTCGACGGCGTGAAGAACTGCTTCGAGGCCAAGCTGTTCGGCATCGGTCTGGAGAGCTACACCGTGGGCTCGCACGACTTCTACACCGCCTACTGCGCCACCCGCAAGCAGATGTACACCCTCGACACCGGCCACTACGAGCAGACGGAGAACGTCTCCGACTTCGTTTCCACCCTGCTCATGTACGTGCCCGAACTGATGCTTCACGTCTCTCGCCCCGTGCGTTGGGACAGCGACCACGTCACCATCATGAACGACCAGACGCTCGATCTCTTCAAGGAGCTCGTTCGTGCCGACGCCCTCGACCGTGCCCACGTGGGTCTCGACTATTTCGATGCCAGCATCAACCGCATCGGCGCCTACATCATTGGCACCCGCGCCACACAGAAGTGCATCCTGCAAGCCCTGCTCGAGCCGAAGCAGAAGCTGCGCGAATACGAAGACAACGGCCAGTACTTCGAGCGCCTTGCCCTGATGGAGGAAGCCAAGTCCATGCCATTCGGCGCAGTGTTCGACTACTTCAACCTGAAGAACAACGTGCCCGTGGGCGAAGAGTACATTCAGTGCATACAGCAGTATGAGAAAGACGTCACGTCGAAGCGCTGCTAAGTCATAAACACAATATTCTTCTAAAATGAGGATGTGCCAACACGATATAGGCACATCCTCATTTCTTTTTCATGTTGCCACCAGCAGCCCATCAGCATAGAGGCCATTAAGAACAAAGGTGGCACGGTTTTTGCCATTACATGCTAAAAAACAATATGGAAACATTCACCGACGTAATCAATGCCGACCGCCTGGTGCTGGTCGATTTCTTTGCCACCTGGTGCGGTCCCTGCAAGGTCATGCACCCTGTTCTCGAACAACTGAAGAAGCAATTGGGCGACCGCCTGCGCATCATCAAGGTCGATGTCGACAAGCATCAGTCAGTGGCCTATCAATACCAAGTGCAAGCCGTTCCCACGCTCATGCTCTTCCGCCGTGGCCAAATGTTGTGGCGACAGAGCGGCGCACTGCCCCTGCAGCAGTTGCAGGCAATCGTCAGTCAGGAACTGGCAAAGGCAAACGAATGAGACATGAAATAAGATAAATATCTCTTCTTTGGCATTTTCAATCGAACTTCAACTTCGGCAGATTATTCACAATGTCGACAGACTGAACGGAAACGTTGATGACACTTAGCAGGAGGTCGAGGATGTAGCGGGGCTTGTGGTGTTCGCGGGCCCAGTCGTTGGCATCGTTCTTGATGAGCGACTTCTTGTCCTGGGTGACGGCGTAACGCTCCACAATCCACTCAATGGCCGACTTGCCGTTGACGATATACTCGTAGGCTTTCTGTGGGATGTTCTCGATGGTGATGTTGCCGTTGTAGATGATGGTGCTCTTATCATTCTTACTCTTGAAGCGCATCTTATCTATCACACGGAAGTAATCGTAGGCACCATCATTTACTGGAGCCTGGATATAACCGCCAGTTGCAGGATCACGCTTCACGGTCAGCGGCACTTGGCGGTCGCCATGTACTATCACATCAGGATAAGGTGCAACCGTTTCGTAGTTCAGATGCAAGTCTGCCAGTTCCTTGCCTGCTTTGTAGAATTCCATAAAGTCATCGAGACTTTCCACAATGGGGATGCGAGGCAGCGACTTCTTCAAGTCAGCAGCAAAACGCTCACGATAGTCCTTTGAGTGCAGCAGGCCATAGACATAATAGAATATCATCTCCTTCGTGATGTTCTTAGTGCCATATCGTGTGCGTACCTCTTTTAATATCCAGTCGGTGATGCCGTCCCTTCGGATATAGTCTTCGTCCGATTCTTCATCAAAGAGCGACCGCTGCTTGTTCTTGTTTTCTTCGTACCAATAGAGGGGGAAAGCAACAACATCTCCATTATAATGCAAATCAAGTATTTTATCTGTAATAATTGCACTTGATTTTGTGCCCATTGTCCAACAGATAAGTTTATTATCTGATTCTGGAAGAGGCAACAACTTAGGTAACTGATATTGACTCCAATTAAATGATTTGTCGTAATATAGCCATTGCTTAAAATAAGGTCTATAACTTGCTTCTCTTACATTTGACGCATCAAAGTGTTCTTCAATCCCTCGTAAAGCATGTTCATAAAGTTTCTGATCCCATTTTATTTTGGTTTCATCTGTAGAAACCTCTTTCATAACATCATCAATGGTCTTGAAAGAATGACATTTTTCTTTTTCGGTGTTATAAAAGGAAATGGTTTCTTGCATTCTTTCTGACAGTTTTAATTGTGAGGAATCATAGCACCAAATATCTCTGTGCGTAATATCACCAGCAGAGAATATCGTAAAGAATGCTTTTTTCGTTTCTTTTTTATCACCAATGATAATGTTTGAATCAAATAACCCATCGCGAAGATTTATCCAGTCATTCTTTTCATTTGGCTGAACTCCTGTCCATTCCACATTACGTATAGAATGGAAGTCTTTTATGATTTTCAACTTTTGTTCACGTGTGAGATAATCACCTATATCATGGTAATTAATG
>CACXUV010000032.1 GCA_902770845.1 uncultured Prevotellaceae bacterium | reverse complement strand
GTCTGCTCGAAAGCCAGGAACTTCAAGATGCCCAAATTAACCGATTTGTGATAGCGCAAGCCACCTTTGTACGGGCCAATGGCGTTGTTGTGCTGAATGCGATAACCCATGTTCGTCTGCACTTTGCCTTGATCGTCAACCCATGTGATGCGGAACTCACACACACGATCAGGGATGCAAAGACGCTCAATCAGATTATACTTCTCAAATTCGGGGTGCTTGTTGTACTCTTCTTCGATGGTGGGAAGAACCTGACTCACTGCCTGGATGTACTCCGGCTCATTGGGAAATCTTTTTTTGAGATCCTCAACAACTTGTGCTGCATTCATAATCTTTTTACTTTTAAAATTACTATTGAAAGTTTTTATGTTTCTTAAATCGGGTGCAAAGATAAAGATAAATTTTGAATCTCCAAACATTTTATCAACTTTTTTGCTAAAAAACTTACTTTTTGTTACTAAATTCATGATTTTAGTCAAAAACTGACATTTTAAAAGACTGTTCTTGTGTGCGGAAACAACATGTTAATTGAGTTCTGGCATCCTCGCTGCTGCGCTCTACAAAGTCAGAATCCCTGTTGTCTTCATTTTGTTTTCGCGTCAAATACAAATTGTATTCACGTCAAATACAAGTTGTTTTCACGTCAAATACAAATTGTTTTTCCGCTAAATACAAAACAAAAACAATGAAACCTAAAGAATAATTGAGCAACTTTTAGCACTGAATTCAATTCTTTTTTTGTATTTTTGCGCCTGTTTTTCATATTAATATATAAAACAAGGTGTCTCAAAAGGAGTTCAAGCTATAAAAAAGAGAAGTAAAAACAATGCGAAGTAAAGAAATAACTCAAGGATTTCGTGATGGCACACCAATAGCCTTGGGCTATTTTGCCGTAGCTTTCTCACTGGGCATTATTGCCAAGAAAGCTGGGCTGACTGCTGCAATAGGATTTGTCAGTAGCTTCTTTACACGTGCTTCAGCTGGTGAATATGGTGTCTATACGCTTGTTGCCGCACAGGCCACCTATGTGGAAATCATTGCCATGTGCTTAGTTGTGAATCTGCGCTATATGCTGATGAGCGCTGCTCTTTCTCAGAAGATTGCACCTGGCACATCGTGGTGGCATCGCGTATTGATGGCATGTTGCATCACAGATGAGATTTTTGGCATTTCCATTGCGCGTAAGGGTTACTGTCAACCAGCCTACACCTATTCTGCTGCACTCATTTCCACCCTACTGTGGGCCTCTGGTTGTGCTACAGGCATTGTGGCTGGTGGCATGTTGCCCCCAGCTATTGTTGCAGCCCTCAGCGTAGCACTTTATGGTATGTTCCTCGCTGTCATCATGCCTTCAGCACGCAACGACCGTTATGTGTTCCATGCTATTATTGCAAGTTTTGTGCTAAGCGGTGTATGCAGTGTTGCTCCAGTAGTAAGCGAATGGAGCAACGGAACGCGAACCATTGTGCTGACAATCGTGATTTCGGCAATTGCCGCCTGGTTGAAGCCTATCGATAAAAAGGAGAACGTGAATGGACAAGCATAGCATTATTATCTGTATTCTGTTGGCTATTGTCACCACCAACATGATTCGTGTGGTGCCAATGCTACTTATTAAAAGACAGATTGAAAACCGTTTCCTACGCAGTTTTCTTTATTATGTGCCCTACGTTACGCTGGCTGTCATGACTTTTCCCAGCATGATTCAAACTACCATGTCGCCCATTTCAGGTACGGTTGCTCTGATTGTCGGACTTATTGCCGCCTGGCGACGAATGGGACTTTTCCCTGTAGCAGCTATTTGCTGTGCCATTGTATATCTGATGGACAACATAATCTTGAGTGTCGTGAATTAGTTCGTCACGCTATGAGTTCTGCAATCTGGTGAATAAATTATGATTTTTTATAATTATTCGTGACAGTAGGTTCACAAATATTTTTTATCTTTGCAGCGTATTAAGGGAGAACATGGGCATTCTGGCCTGCGTTCTTTAGCAAACAGCTATAATGGCATTTCGTTATATAAAAATATTTTGAAAAACAAATCATAATTTAAGTATATGGGAAAGAAAAAAATTAAGTTTAGCCTTGTCTATCGCGACATGTGGCAGTCGAGCGGAAAGTTTCAGCCGCGCAAGGATCAGTTGGAACGAATAGCACCTGTGATTATTGACATGGGTTGTTTTGCTCGTGTGGAGACGAATGGTGGCGCTTTTGAGCAAGTGAACCTGATGGCTGGTGAGAATCCAAATTTGGCTGTGCGCGCATTTTGCAAGCCGTTCAACGAGGTGGGCATTCAAACCCACATGCTTGACCGTGGTTTGAATGCTCTGCGCATGTACCCTGTGCCTGATGATGTTCGTGAACTCATGTATAAGGTGAAAAAAGCTCAAGGTGTAGACATTCCTCGAATTTTCTGTGGTCTGAACGATACTCGAAACATCATTCCCAGCATTAAGTGGGCTAAGGCTGCAGGTATGATTCCGCAGGCCACGCTTTGCATTACGACGAGTCCAGTGCACACAGTGGAATACTATTCAAAGATTGCAGATGAAGTGATTGCTGCTGGTGCAGAGGAAATCTGTCTGAAGGATATGGCCGGTATTGGTCAGCCAGCAATGCTGGGTGCTCTGACCAAGGCCATCAAGACCAAGCATCCCGACATTATCATACAGTATCATGGTCACAGCGGTCCCGGTCTTTCCATGGCTTCGATTCTTGAAGTATGCAACAATGGAGCCGATATTATCGACACTGCCATTGAGCCGCTTTCCTGGGGTAAGGTTCATCCCGATATTATTTCGGTGCAGAGCATGCTGAAGAACGAGGGCTTCGAAGTGGCCGACATCAACATGAATGCCTATATGCAGGCGCGCACGCTCACTCAGGAGTTCATAGACGACTGGCTGGGCTAC
Organism: uncultured Prevotellaceae bacterium; assembly: GCA_902770845.1. GTDB lineage: Bacteria > Bacteroidota > Bacteroidia > Bacteroidales > Bacteroidaceae > Prevotella. The sequence goes on along the minus strand of CACXUV010000032.1, from coordinate 23,039 downwards.
TTCATTAATCCTGCCAACAAACACATGTCGAGTTTGTTGCTTGGCTGTGGTCTGCCGGGCGGTATGATGGGTTCGATGATGGCCGACCTGGGTGGTATTCAGACAATGATCAACAAACTGCGTGAGAAGAAAGGCGAACCCGTGTTGACAATGGACGACATGCTGGTGAAACTGTTCAACGAGGTAGAGTATGTATGGCCACGCGTGGGTTATCCCCCACTCGTCACGCCGTTCTCGCAGTACACAAAGAACATCGCCTTGATGAATCTGCTCACCATGGAGCAAGGCAAAGGTCGTTTCGTGATGATGGACGATGCTATTTGGGGAATGATTCTGGGCAAGAGCGGACGCATTCCAGGAACCATTGATTCCGAACTGGTTGAGCTGGCCAAGAGTCAAAAGCGTGAGTTTACCGATGCTGACCCACACACACTCATACCGAATGCTCTTGATGGCTTCAAGAAAGAAATGGACGAGAATGGTTGGGAATACGGACAAGACAACGAAGAACTGTTCGAACTGGCTATGCATCCAGAGCAGTATCGTCCTTTCAAGAGCGGACAAGCCAAAAAACAGTTCCTTGCCGATTTGCAGAAAGCAAAGGATGCCAAGCTGGGCGGTGGCAAAGTAAGTGCCGAAGAGATTGCTGCCCTGAAGCATGCCAAGGCCGATGCACTGGTATGTCCGTCGGCAGGCCAAATATTCTATGAGTTCAATGGCGATGGCGAGGGTGCTCCGTGCCTCGAACCCTTTATTGGCCAGACCTACAAGGAGGGCCAGACCTTCTGTTACCTGGTAGAGAAATGGGGCGAAATCGTTCCCATTCCTGCTGCACTGGGAGGAAAGCTCGTTGACGTGCAGGCCAAACAAGGTGCTAAGGTGCGTAAGGGCGATGTGCTTGCATGGATTGAAAGAGAAGAAAAATAAAAAATATGGTATCGCATTGAAAAAGGAATCTTCATCATTTATGTAATCAGAAGGCATCATCCTCACCATCACATAAATGATGAGGACTCCTTTTTTGTAAGAGTCTGAAATTCCTTAAAAAAGTTAATTTCTTTATAATTGTTTAAACTTTGTTGCTTACATGAGTCTAATAATTAAACACTCCAACACTCATGTATAAACAACGACTTCAGCTTTTGCTTACTTTTTTCTTTTTGTGCTTGCTACAAGTTTCAGCACAAAAAGAGACTCTTTCTGGTCGTATCATCGACAAAGAAAGTGGAAACCCGCTGCCCAAGACCACGCTTCAACTCTACAGAGTGAGCAAAAAAGACACCGTTTTTGCAGCCGGCGCACTGTCGGATGCCAATGGACGCTTCGTGCTCACTCCAGGCAAAGCAGGAAACTATGTATTGAAAATTAGCTATCTGGGGTACAAAGATATTTATCGCAGTGTAACGATGACCAAGGGACACTCCTACCCTACTGCTGACATTGCCTTGGAGCCCAATGCCATTTTGCTCGATGAAGCTGTAGTGACAGCCAACGTACCAAAGATGGTGATTAAAGACGACACTGTTGTGTACAATGCCGATGCGTTCCGTGTGCCAGAAGGTTCGGTTATTGAGGCGTTGGTAGAAGTCTTGCCTGGTGCCAAAATCGATGACAATGGCGGTATCACCATCAATGGCAAGAGCGTAAAGAAATTTAAACTCGACGGGCGTGACTTCATGACAGGCAACAATCAAGCAGTGATGAAGAATTTGCCATCGTATGTGATTGACAAAGTGAAAGCCTATGATGAAAAGAGCGACCTGAGCCGACTGACGGGCGTTGACGATGGCAACGACGATTTTGTATTGGAGTTTGTGACCAAGAAAAGCGCGCGTAGAGGTCTGCAAGCCAATCCCGACGTTGGCTATGGCACCGATCATCGTTATGGGCTGAGGCTCACGGCCATGAAGCCCTTTGGAGCCATGCGCTATACGTTCATGGGCAACATGAACAATGTGAACGACCGAGGCTTCTCAGGGCGTGGCGGACGTGGACGAGGCAACAACCAAGGACAGCGAGAATCAAAAACAGCAGCACTCGATGCCAGCTATGAGAACAACAGGAACCTGAAGGTGAGCGGTCGCGTGACATGGAACCACAGCGATGCCGACAACTGGAGCCGAAATGGTTCGGAGAACTTCGTAAACACTCGAGGTGGAGCATTCTCGAACAGTGTGAGCCAGAGTTATTCACGCAACAATGGATGGACGGGAAACATGAACCTGCAATGGACCATCGACTCAATGACTACCCTATCCTTCCGCCCCAACGTTGGTATCTCGTCGAACGATAGCCGCAGCTATTCCACATCGGCTTCCTTCAATGCAAATCCATTTGATTACATAACCGACCCTCTCAGTGCCGACGGCCAGAACGACATGAACGAACTGGGGCTTATCGTGAACGGACGACAAAACAAATCGTTGGGTTATGGCGACAGTAAGAACCTGAGCACACAGTTGCAACTCTACAGGCGTTTTGGCAACAAGGGACGCAACGTTGCCATCAGCTCGAATGTGAACTATCGCGATGGCAACAACAGGAATGCAAATCTCTCCGGTGTGCATCTTTATCAAACGAAGAACCAAGCCGGCACTGATTCAACCTATCAGACCAACCGCTATACGACATCGGTGAGCGATAACTTCAGCTATTCCATAGGTGCCACCTACACCGAGCCTCTCTATATCTTCAAGCCTAAGCCCACTCCGGAAGACACGTTGCCACAGCAGCGAGGCCCCTTTGGACGAGGACGCAATGGAGGGCGAAGAATGGTGGGCCAACAGGGCATTTTCTTACAGCTGAACTATCGCTACAACTATAGTCACCAGAAAAACGATCCTTCTACCTACGATTTTCCCGACTTTACAGATACTGAGTTTGCCAACGTCCTTCATGATTATCGCGAATGGACACGCCTCTTTGGCTATCTTGACAATCCATATGAGGATTACTTGAGCAGTCGACTGAGCCGCTATTCTGAACGGACAGAATATGGCCATAACATTGATTTGCAATTGCGTGTTGTACGTGAGAAATACAACATGAATGTGGGCGTGTCGCTTCAGCCACAGCGTTCACACTACATCCAGCAATATCTGGGGCGCCCTGTCGACACAGTTCGCACGGTGACAAACATTTCGCCCACACTCAACATGCGTTATCGCTTTGACCAATACACTAATCTGCAAGTAACTTTTCGTGGCAACACCTCACAGCCCAGCATCACTCAACTGCTCGACATCTACGACGACACCAACCCGCTGTCAATAACCATGGGTAATCCAGGACTGAAACCATCGTTCACTACCAATCTGGGAGCCAACTTTCAGATGCAGCGCAAGCCTACCTTTATCGAAGACTCACTGGGGTTCCAGGTGCCTAAAGCTCAGCGCCACTGGAGTTTCAGTGCCAATGCCAGCTGGCGTCGCACCAGTAATGCCGTGGGCAATGTTGTGACCTACAACGAAACTACGGGCGGACGCATTTCGCGACCAGAAAACATCAACGGCAATTGGGGTGCTAATGGTGGAGCATCGTTCAATATCGGACTAGACACCCTGAACAGATGGGATGTGAGTGGTGGAATCAACGCAAGCTATAACCACCAGGTGGGCTATGTGAACTTGAACAGAACGGCCATACCCGATCGCAACGTGACTCATACCTATAATATTTCGCCCGATGTGTCGCTCAGTTTTCGCAACAAATGGATTCATTTTTCAATCAACAGCAGACTTACCTATGCACGCACAGAAAACCGACTACAGGCATCACGCAATCTGACGACTTGGAACTTCAATTATGGCGGCAACACAGGCATTACATTTCCCTGGGGCACAAATCTTTCTACCGATTTCCATATTTACAGCAAGCGCGGCTATGCCGACGAAACACTCAACACCAATGAGTTGATATGGAATGCCCAGCTTTCACAAAGTTTCTTGAAGGGTAAGAAACTCACCGTGATGCTGCAATGGTATGATATTCTGGCTCAGCAGACTAACTTTAGCCGCAATGTAACTGCAAACGGATGGCGAGACAGCGAAGTGAATGCCATTACGTCATACGCCATGCTGCACGTGAGCTATAGATTGAATTTCTTTGGTGGTAGCAACAATCGTGGACGTGGTGGTGACTCTTTTGAAGGAAGAGGTCGCATGGACGATGAAGAGCGTGGTGACCGACAAAACAACACTGGCCGCCGAATGGGCGGCCAGCGTGGAGGATTTGGCGGGAGAAGATAGCATAGCTCTGCTCTCCCCCACTCTATGCCTTGTTTCAGATGTTGTACAGTAACCAACTCATGTAGCCCATAAAGATGAGCGTGAGAACAACGCCTTCCCAGCGGGCCACCGTGAACTTTGTGAAAGAGAACAACCAAAGCAACACCACCGAAACAAGCATCATGGCAATGTCTACGGTTGTAATGCCATCAATCTGCATGGGACACACAACAGCCGTCATGCCAAGGATAAACAGTATGTTGAACACGTTAGAGCCAATGACATTGCCTATGGCCATGGCCGAACGCCCTTTGCGTGCTGCCACCACACTGGTGGCCAATTCGGGCAAGCTGGTGCCTCCTGCCACAATCGTGAGGCCGATGACACCCTGGCTCACCCCCAACTGAGTGGCCACGTCTGTAGCAGCATCGACAAACACATTACTGCCCACAATCAGACAGGCAAGTCCAATCATCACCCACATCAGCCCTTTCCATACAGGTGCTTCCTCCTGAGCATTAGCAGTGGTGGTCTCACTGCTATTGGAACTTTTGCGTGCCTCGCGAAATGTATAGAACATAAAGGCTGCAAAGCCCAACAACAGCCACAGGCCATCGAGTCGTGAAATGATATTGCCACGCAAATCGAACGACTGCCATCCGTCAGCACAAATGACGAGCAGCAGCACCGAGGCTCCCACAGCAAAGGGAACATCCTTGGTCACTGTTGTGCGAGCAATTGTCATGGGAGCCACTATGGCCGAACAACCCACAATGAGCAAGGTGTTGAAGGTGTTCGATCCCACCACATTGCCTACAGCCAAATCAGGCGTGCCCTTCAGAGCCGACACCATGCTCACAAAGAACTCAGGTGCGGAGGTGCCTGCGGCTACAATGGTAAGCCCAATGACAATTTCAGGAACATTCAGCCTGCGTGCTACAGACGAAGCGCCATCGGTCATGCGGTCGGCTCCCCACAGAACGAGTGCCACACCCACAATAATTAAAAGAATATTGAGCAGCATGATGGTTGTTTAGTATTCAAAGTCGTAAGTAACATCATCCCATCCTTCATGCTTCACGGTGAGCATTTTCACACTCTTGTCTGCATTCAGTTCAGTGGTCAGCACATAGGGTTGTCCGCCAGTCACTTCCACACTGCTGAAGATGCTCGTGTTGCGAGCCATGCGGAAGAACGAAAGCAGCATGAATGGATTACAACGATCAACGCCCAGCAACAGTTGGTTCACATCAAGCGACTGGCAGCGATTGTCATACTGGCTGTAGACAGGCTTCATGAGCACACGTTCGGTCATGCCGTTTCTGCTTCCACTGATATAGCGCAGACTGTCAGCATTATGCAGACTGTCGGGACGCAGACTCGTTATGCTGGGAACTAAGTAGAGATAAGCACTATAATCGCCATTGGCATGCAGTTGCTCAATGTTGAATGCATATCGATTGCTGAACATGTTGAACTCGGTCTGCTCGCGAAACATTACGGTGTCGCCAGCAGCAATCAGTTTCTCAATCGGCTGATAGTCGTTGCCGCACTTCGACTGATAACGGCGAGCGTGGTTGTCAATGATCAGTTCACCCTCTGAATAGTACATCTTCAAATCCGAAAGTTCCTGTCCGTTCTTTTCCATGCGGAAACTCACGGGACGGCTATACTCGTCATAACTGACAGTAATCAAACTGCCATCGCTTCCTGTGACGCGTTTCACCAGAGCTGCATTTCCCAACGAACCATCGCCACGGGTGGCCAACTGTCCCAACGTCCAATGAGCATAAGCGTCGTTGGGATGATCATTGTCGGTAATCAAGAACTTAGCCATGCGAGGCTGTCCTGTAAGATTCTGAGGAAAGTCAATGGCAATTCGATAGTAGCCGCCTGCTCTGCCAGCCATTTGCGACAGAGCACACCAGTCTCCTTCCTCACGGGTTATAGTCCAGTCGCCATAGCTTTGCACGTAGAGTGTGTCGCTGCTGTTGTTGGCATAGCGATAGGAATATTTAACTGCAAGTTCGTTAAATCCAGCCCTGTAGGACTCTTTCTCACTCAAACACGAAGCGGCAAGCAATGTGCCTGCCACAACCGTCAATGCTGTTTTCAAAGTCTTCATATAGTTTTGTCACAATTTAGTCATCTTCATCGTCATTCCAATCGTCGTCAAAATCAAAGCCATTGAAGGCTTCGAGCGACGGCCCCACAAAAGCATCCATGGCGCGACGGTCTTTCTTCGTGGGGCGTCCTGTGCCACGGGCTCTGTCAACAAAGCCGCTGATGCGGTTCATCTCCAGCAATTCATATTGATCGGCAGTGGTAACGTTCTCATAAATCTCGGGTAACAGTTTGGCACCTACTCGCTGTTCTATTGCTTTCAGGATCTTGAAAGAATAGGTCACAGGAGGCTTGCGCACACTCACCGTATCATCTACTTTCACCATGCGCGAAGGCTTCACCTGTACATTGTTCACCATCACGCGACCATTCTTGCAGGCATCAGCAGCAATGGATCGGGTTTTGAAAATCCTTGCTGCCCAGAGCCATTTGTCAATACGGGCTTCTCCTGTCATTTCTTTCCTAATTTGTTATACTGATTCATCGTAATGTCGATGCCGGCCAGCACAAAGCTTTTTATAATCTCCACGGCAGTGTTGATACTGGGCTGAAGAATCGTCATCTCTTCATCGTCATAGCGCCCCAGCACCCAATCTATTTGCATGCCACGAGGAAAATCGTTGCCTATGCCCATACGTAACCGTGCATACTGCTGACCAATGAGTTGCTGAATGTGGCCCAGTCCGTTATGGCCACCATTCGAGCCACTGGCCTTCAGTCTGAAAGCGCCCAAAGGCAGAGCCACGTCGTCACAGACGACCAGCAACCTACTTTGGTCAATACTCTCCTTATTTAACCAGTAACGCACAGCATTGCCGCTCAGGTTCATATAGGTTGAAGGCTTCAGCAGGAACACTTTTCGGCCTTTAAGCGAAGTCTCGGCCACAAAGCCATATCGCTTGTCTTCAAAACAGATATTGGATGCCTTAGCAAAAGCATCCAATACCATGAAACCTGTATTGTGGCGGGTCTGGACATATTCATCGCCCACGTTGCCCAATCCAACAATTAAATATTTGTCCATTCCTCAAAGATTACTGTGCAGCAGCCTCGGCAGCGGCAGCCGACTTCGAAGCACGAGTCTCCTTCACTGAGCATACAACCACCTGTGCAGAAGTTGCCAGTTCCAGACCTTCGAAGTTCAGTTCGCCAACCTTGATGGCCTTGCCCAGACCCAGATTGGTCACGTCGACATCCAGAATCTCAGGAATCTGCTTGTAGGGAGCAGTCACATCAATCTTGCGAATCGAGAGGTTCAGCTTGCCACCTTCGCGCACACCCTGAGCCAGACCATTCAGGCGAACAGGAATGCCCACGGTGATGGGCTTCGTTTCGTTTATCTCATAGAAGTCAGCGTGAAGCAGGGCGTCGGTTGTGGGATGAAACTGCAACTCCTTGATGATGGCTTTGTGAGCCTTGCCATCGATGTTCAGGTTCACCACATAAACGTGAGGAGTGTAGACAGCCTTACGCAGCTCGCTGAACGAAGCAGTGAAAGCCATAGCCTCAGGCAGACCATTTTCGCTTCTTACCTCACCATACAGATTGCAGGGAACCAGACCCTCTTTACGCAGCATCTTCGATGCCTTCTTGCCAGTTGCTTCACGCTTCTGACCATTGATTTCAATTTCTCTCATAACTTTGTGTTACTCTAAATTAAGTTGTTAATTAATAAATGTTTTTGCTTAATTCACCATCACACGAATCTTTACGATTTTCATTGTGCTTTTGCGAAAAGCGGTGCAAAGGTATAAAGAAAATATGAATTTCAAACGATGAAATGTGAGTTTTTTTGCAAAAAGGCCACTTTTTTTTTGTTTAATAGCAGAAAAATAGCTACTTTTGCAAGCGATAACCAACAAAAAAGAGAGATAAGCATACATGATTAACAGGGAAATCATTCGAATTAAGATTGTTCAGTTAACCTACGCGTACTATCAAAACGGTAACAAGAACATTGACACAGCCGAAAAAGAGCTATTCTTTAGCATGTCAAAGGCCTACGATCTCTACAACTATCTGCTTGCACTGATTGTGGCAGTAACCAAGGAGTCGCGGCGGCGTCTTGAGATAGTACAGGCTAAGGCCCAGCGCGAAGGCTTGCCGGAACCATCGCAGAAATTTGCTTACAACAGATTTGCCTTGCAGCTGGAGAGCAACAAGCAACTGAGCGAATTCATCTCGTCGCAAAAGCGCACGTGGGATGACGATGCTGAATTTGTGGGCAAATTGTTCGAGCAGATTGAGCAGAGCCAAATATATAAGGAATATATGGCTGGCACAGACGACGATTATGCCACCGATCGTGAGTTGTGGCGCAGAATTTATCGCACGCTCATTCAGGAAAATGAAGAACTCGAAATTTTGCTGGAAGAGCAAAGCCTTTACTGGAATGACGACAAAGATGTGGTAGACACCTTTGTGCTCAAGACCATTAAGCGTTTCGACGAGAAGAACGGTGCCAAGCAAGAATTGCTGCCCGAATATGACAGTGAAGAGGAGAAAGACTATGCCCGCAAGCTGTTCAGAGCAACCATTCTCAATGCCGACGAGTATCAGCGCTATATGAGTGAAGCTTCGCAGAACTGGGATTTCAGCCGACTGGCTTATATGGATGTGGTCATCATGCAGATTGCCATTGCCGAGATGCTTACCTTCCCAAGCATTCCACTGACGGTAACCATCAATGAATATGTGGAACTGGCCAAGTTCTACTCTACCCCACGTAGCGCCAGCTACATCAATGGTATGCTCGACGCAATAGCCCGACATCTGATTCAGACTGGCCGATTGCTGAAGCACATTGACGAGAAAGCATAACAAACGAAAAAGCAGAAACACATACAGAAAAGATTATGACAAACATGATTCTTGCAGCACAGGCTGCACAAGGTAGCGGTATGAGCATGATTCTGATGATGGTGGCCATCTTTGCCATCATGTATTTCTTTATGATTCGTCCGCAGCAGAAGAGACAAAAGGAAATTCAAAAATTCCAGAACGAACTGGCCGAAGGCACTGAGGTGATGACTGGAGGCGGCATCTATGGAACCGTGAAGAGCGTTGACCTGGCCAAGAATGTGGTCGAGGTGAAGATTGCACGCGACGTTGTGATCAAGGTTGACAGAGCCTCCGTGTTCAAAGATCCCACCAGCACGCCCATACAAAAATAATCGCTTTGGTCCGCTGGATATAAAGAAACGATATAAAAATCTGTGGCAATAGGCAATATATTTCGCACAGTAAGTAATTTCCTGTTCAGTAAAGCTAACAGGGAATTTCTTGTTTTTGTGTTCTTTTTTGTCGTGGCAGGAATCTTCTGGCTGTTCATGACGCTCAATGAAACCTATGAGCAAGAGTTGCGCGTTTCTGTAAAATACACCAACGTGCCCAAGCTTGCTGTGCTCACGTCGCCCGAGACCGACACAATAAAAGTGGTTGTGAGCGACAAAGGCTTCATGCTGGCTTCCTATTTGTTTGGCAAAGGCATCGACAACATTGAGGTAAGCTTTGGCACCTATGCCAACTCATCAGGAAAAGGCAGCGTGTCTGCCTCCGACCTCATTAAACTTGTAGCGCCGCATCTGGCTTCCTCCACAAAAATAGTAAGCATAAAGCCCGACCGTTTGAATTTCTATTATAACTATGGAGAAAAGAAACGCGTGCCTGTGAACTATCGAGGCAATGTGATGCCAGAAGACCTTTACTACATTTCCAACATACAGTATCAACCCGACAGTGTCACCGTCTATGCCTCGAAGAAAATGCTCGACAGCATAGACGTGGTCTATACCGAGATGCTGAACTACACTGATTTTCGCGACACGCTCACAGTTTCAGCCCGCCTGCAGTCGGCAGACGGCGTGAAAGTAGTGCCCAACGAGGTTGGCATACGCTTTGTGACCGACGTTCTTACCGAAGGGAACATAGCCGATGTGCCTGTTGTAGGCATCAACATGCCCAAGGGCAAAGTGTTGCGCACCTTCCCCGCAAAGGTTAGTGTGCGTTTTGTCACAGGAATGAAAACTTATAGCATGCTTCGTGCGACCGATTTCCTTGTGGTGGCCGACTATAAGGAATTCGAAAAAGACCCTTCGCCCAAGTGCAACATCTATTTGCAGCGAGTTCCAGAGGGCATCACTCGTGCCACCTTAGACTTGAAACAAGTAGACTATCTTATAGAAGAGAAAAACTAACTTCCACTTACACCATAAAAATGAAGATTGGCATTACGGGCGGCATTGGCAGTGGCAAGAGTTTTGTTTGCAAACTTTTGGAGCAGCATTACGGCATAGCCGTTTACGACTGCGACACTGCTGCCAAGCGTTTGATGCGTAACAGCGAACAGTTGCGCAAGGAGCTGTCCTGTCTGATTGGCCCCGACTGCTATCTGTCCAACGGACAACTCAACAAGCAGGCAGTGGCCCGTTTCTTGCTGGCTTCAGACGAACATGCCCATGCCATTGACGCAATCGTGCATCCCGCTGTGTTTCGCGATTTTCAAGAAAGTGGTTATAGCTGGATGGAAAGCGCCATTCTTTTCGAGTCGGGCATCGACAGGCTGGTCGATCAGGTTGTTGTGGTCACAGCTCCCGTCGAGGTGCGGTTGAGCAGAGTCATGCAACGCGACGGAATCGGCAGGCAGAAAGCCCTTGAATGGATGCAACGCCAGTGGCCACAGGAGCAGGTGCGCAGCAAGGCCCACTACGAAATCCTGAACGACGGCATCACTCCTGTGCTTCCTCAGATAGAGAAACTCATAAATACAATCAATCAAATAAACGAAAAGTAATTATGCAACAAACTATTTTAGCAATTGCAGGCCGTCCCGGCCTTTACAAACTTGTATCGCGTGGAAACAACAACCTCATTGTTGAGGCTCTCGACGCTACACATCGCCGCCAGCCGGCTTTTGGCACCGACCGCATCACTTCGCTGGCCGACATCGCTATGTTCACCGACACCGACGACGTTCCCCTGACCGATGTGCTTGAAAGTCTGAAGACGCTGGAAGGCGGAAAACAGGTGAGCTTCAACTACAAAAAAGCCAGTGCCGACGAGTTGCGCGACTATTTTGCCAAGGTGTTGCCCAACTTCGATCGTGACCGTGTGCACACCAGCGACATCAAGAAACTGCTGCAGTGGTACAACATACTGATCGATAACAACATTACCGATTTCAAGGAGCCTGAAGAGGCTACTGAAGAAGAAAAAGCCCAATGAACAGACCCTTCGTAACCCTCTTGGCCGCTGCATTGTTTCTGGGGACATGCAGCATGGCCAATGCACAGGACAGCCAAATGATTGGTAAACAGAATATTACTGTGAAGGATGGGCGCATGACGCCTGAGGCTCTTTGGGCCATGGGGCGCATTGGCGCCTACAGTGCTTCGCCCGATGGCACACATATCGTTTATCAAGTGGGCTACTACAGCGTCAAGCAAAACAAGAGCCACCACATGCTCTTCGTGATGAATGCCGATGGAACAGGGCGCAAGCAGCTCACCACCAGCAGCAAGAACGAGACCGATGCCCAGTGGCTTGACAACGAGACGCTGGCTTTTCTCACTGGTGGCGAAGTGTGGACGATGAAGCTCGACGGCTCCAACCGCAAGCAACTCTCGAAGACAGATGGCGCCGTAGAGGGCTTCAAATTCTCGCCCAACGGTCAGAAGGTCATCCTGCTGAAAAGCATTCCATATCACGACATCATCCAGAAAAATCCCGACGATCTTCCCAAGGCTACAGGGCGTCTTGTCACCGACTTGATGTATCGCCACTGGGACCATTATGTGGAAAGTATTCTGCATCCGTTTGTGGCCAAGGTCACTGCCGAAGGCATTGGTGAGGCTAAAGATCTGCTCGAGGGTCAGCCCTACGAGTGCCCCATGGAACCATTTGGCGGTATTGAACAGCTCGACTGGAGTCCTGATTCTAAGAAGATTGCCTATACATGCCGCACCAAGACCGGCCTGCAGTATAGCATCTCCACCGACAGCGACATCTGGCTCTTCAATACCGAGGCCCTTGAGCCTGGCCATGAGCTGAGCGTCGAGGACAACTTCAATCTGTGCAAAGGCATGGACTACCACACAGGTGCATGGAAAGAGCCTGCCATCGACCCCACAAAGACGATGAAGTATCAGGCTATCAACTCAGCAGAGAATCTGAAGTACAACGTGGGTTATGACCAGAATCCAAAGTTTTCGCCCGATGGCGTCTACGTAGCCTGGCTTTCCATGGAGCGCAACGGCTATGAGTCTGATCGTCAGCGGCTGTGCCTCTACAACCTGCAAACAGGCGAAAAACGCTATCTCACAGAAAGCTTCGACTCTCATGTTGACGACTTCTGCTGGAGCGACAACAAGAAAGATGGTGCCCTTATATATTATATAGGTGTGTGGCATGCCACAGAGAATCTTTATTCGGTCAACCTGAAAGGCGAGGTGAAACAACTTACCGACACATGGACTGACTTTGGTTCGCTGCAGATGCTGAACAACGGCAAGCAGTTGCTGGCTGAACGTCACAGCTACACGGCTCCTGCCGACCTCTACGTGGTGACGCCCAACACGAAGAAGCCCGAAAAGACCGTTGTGGCTCAGATTACCGAAGAGAACAAGCACATTCTTGACCAACTGGGCAAGCCCAGTGTGCAGCAACGATGGGTGAAGACGTCAGATGGCAAACAGATGCTCACGTGGATTGTCCTTCCTCCCAACTTCGACGAGACAAAGAAGTACCCCACCCTACTTTTTTGCGAGGGTGGTCCGCAAAGTCCCGTCAGCCAGTTCTGGAGCTATCGTTGGAACTTTATGATCATGGCCTCTCAAGGCTATGTGATTGTGGCACCCAACCGTCGCGGCCTGCCTGGCTTTGGACAGGAATGGCTCGAGGAAATCTCTGGCGATTGGACGGGGCAGTGCATGAAGGATTATCTGGCTGCTATCGACGATGCTGCCGAGAACCTGCCCTACGTTGACAAAGACCGTCTGGGGGCTGTGGGAGCTTCGTTTGGCGGCTTCTCCGTCTACTATCTGGCTGGGCATCACGAAGGTCGCTTCAAGTGTTTCATTGCCCACGATGGTGCCTTCAATCTGGAGGCCATGTACACTGAGACCGAAGAAAACTGGTTCTCCAATTGGGAGTATGATGATGCTTACTGGAATCAAGACCAAACAGAGAATGCACGTCGCACCTATGCCAACTCGCCCCACCGCTTTGTTGATAAGTGGGACACGCCCATTCTCTGTATACATGGTGAGAAAGACTATCGCATCAACGCCACTCAGGGCATGAGTGCCTTCAATGCAGCCCGTATGCGCGGCATCGAGGCCCAACTGCTTATTTTCCCCGACGAAAATCACTGGGTGCTCAAACCTCAGAATGGCATTCTGTGGCAGCGCACCTACTTTAACTGGCTTGACCGCTGGCTCAAGAAGTAGCCAATTCTGTTTGCTGTTTTTCATCATGATCAATGAATCATGATAAGTTTTTAAGAAAACTCTGCAATTACTCTTCCTGGTCTTACTTACATGCAGGAATTTAATTGCAGAGTTTTTTTCTTTCTGGTTCATAACCATATTGTTTTCGTTGTGCAACTATATGGTTTACAGTCGCTAAGTATCATACTTACGCCAAGGAAGTGACATACTTTTTATACTCTTTTCTGTAACATGGTGACGATTGTGACGATAGGTTTTCTACGGTTAGAAGGAGAATACTCCTTGCAAGCAACAATAAAAAAGTAGAAGCTTGTGGAAGTTATGCAAAGATACACTGAACAAAACAAAGGAACCTGCCTCGTTCCCTTGTGGGCGAGACAGGTTCTTTTTGGTTAAAATATTTTAAGTCTGTGTGGTGACTCCTGTTTAGAAGTTATAGTACAGACCGAAGGTCAGATTAGCACCGCTCATATCGAGGCCGAAATAGCTGGTGTTATTGTCATCCCCATCAGGATTCACGAGTTGATAACCAACAAAACCCAGATGAGAAACAAAACTGAACTTGTCGTTCAGGTTGATGGCCACACCGGGCTTGAAACCAAAGCCAAGATAAGTGCAGTCACCCTTGGTTGCAGAGCTGAAGTCAACTCCACCGTCGATGAACAGGTTCACGCTACCAGCCTTCAGATAGGTGAAACGAGCATAGGGATTGAAGGTGAAAGCAGCTTCGTGACCACCAACATTAACACCATCAATGTTCACAACATTGTTAAACTTGTTGTTCTGGTAGCCAATCACAGTACCAATAGCCCACTGGTCGTTCAGATTGTAACCAATTTCAGGGAGGATAGAGAATACAGCCTCGCTCTTGTCACCCAACAACTTTTGTGTGCTCCAAGAACCGAAGCCGAGGCTACCACCCAGATACAACTGTGCATTCATGCTCACTGCAACGAAAGCAGCTGCAATTGTCATTAAAAACTTTTTCATTTTCTTTTTACCTTTTATTAATGTTAATAATGTTTGATTGCCGCACTTTACGGCTGTTTATCCTTAAAAACGGGTGCAAAGGTATAGAAAACTTTTTGATATGAACAAATTTTTCTTGCATTTTTTTAAATTTAAGGCAAATTTTTGATGAATGTTTGGTTGTTTGCAAGGAATTATCTATCTTTGCATGCTTAAATAGCAATAAAACAATGAACAAAACAACGCTCATAGCAGGCCCCTGCGTCATAGAGTCGGCCGAGTTGCTCGACACCGTGGCAAGGCAGTTGGTGGAAATAAACCGCCGACTGGGTACTGACATCATATTCAAAGCCTCGTTCGACAAGGCCAATCGCACCAGCATTCACTCGTATAGAGGCCCTGGCATGGAAAAAGGGCTTCAGATGCTGGCCGACGTAAAAGCACGCTACGGACTGAAGCTGCTCACCGACATACACGAGGCATGGCAGGCCGAGCCTGTGGGGCAGGTGGTCGACGTGGTGCAGATACCCGCCTTTCTGTGCCGCCAGACCGATCTTTTGGTGGCTGCTGCACACACGGGGCGTGTTGTGAACATCAAGAAAGCTCAGTTTCTGGCAGGCCGCGACATGCGCTATCCTGTGGAAAAGGCTCGCGACGCGGGTGCAAACGAGGTGTGGCTCACGGAACGTGGCAACATGATGGGCTATGGCACGCTGGTGGTCGACTTCCGCAACATCAGCGACATGCTTGAGATTGTGCCCACGGTGATTATGGACTGCACCCACTCTGTGCAGCGACCTGATGCTGCAGGCGGAAAGACAGGTGGCGACCGTCGCTTCGTTCCCTCAATGGCGCTGGCCGCCAAAGCCTTTGGTGCTACGGGCTATTTCTTCGAGGTGCATCCCACGCCCGATGAAGGAATGAGCGACGCTGCCAACATGCTGGAACTCGACAAGCTGGAAGGGCTGGTCAAGCAAATTATTCACAACTAAAGAAGCATCACAAAAAAACATCACACGCATTTTTCCTGAATGCTATGACAACAAAAGAATACGGCATACAATGCATACGCGACGAGGCACAGGCCCTGCTGGAACTGATACCCAAAATCGACGACCAGTTTGAACAGGCCGTAGACTTGATTATGGGCTGCAAAGGCAAGGTGATTGTGACGGGGGTTGGCAAAAGCGGACATATTGGTGCCAAAGTGGCCGCCACACTGGCATCGACAGGCACTCCATCGTTCTTCATCAATCCACTCGATGTATATCATGGCGACTTGGGCGTGATGACCCACGACGACGTAGTCATTGCCATATCAAACTCTGGCCAGACCGACGAACTGCTGCGCTTCATACCCATGCTGCTGCACATGCATATTCCCATCATTGCTATGAGTGGCAACCCCCAGTCGCTGTTGGCAAAGTATGCCGACTGCCACTTGAACGTAAGTGTGAGCCATGAGGCAGATCCACTGAACCTGGCACCCACCAGCAGTGCCACTGCACAACTGGTAATGGGCGACGCACTGGCCGTGGCTCTGATAAAAAAACGCAACTTCCAACCACGCGACTTTGCACAGTTTCACCCAGGCGGAGAACTGGGAAAACGCCTGCTCACCACCGCCCACGATGTGATGCGCAGCGACGACCTGCCCATACTCACCCCACAGATGCGACTGGGTGAAGCTATCATCCTCGTGAGCAAAGGAAAGTTGGGACTGGGCATTGCCATGACGGGCGAACGTATTGAGGGCATCATCACCGATGGTGATTTGCGTAGGGCCACAGAGAAATGGCAGGCAGAGTTCTTCAACCGCACCGTGAGCGACATCATGACACGCAGCCCGAAGAAAGTGGGACCCAACACCAAGATCAGCGAGATACAAAACATCATGCAGAAATACAAAATTCATTCAGTGCTGGTGGTCGACCAGCATGAAAAGTTGCTGGGTGTGGTCGATAGCTACTCGTGCATGATATAAGAAAAGCACAGAACAGCAAGCTGCATCAGAATAGATGTTAGAATAGTCATTGAGGTAAAAATCTTTTTACACATTAATATATATATATATATATACACGCGCATGAAAGTGATAATTAGAAATATAGTCTTGGCATTGCTGCTACTCATTCCACTGACAATCGCAGCCGACTATCTGTTCAAGACACTTGACGCCCGCAACGGACTCACATCGAGTCAGATAAATTGCATCTACAAAGACTCACGCGGATTCGTGTGGTTTGGCACACCTGCTGGGCTCTACCGCTACGACGGCTACGTGTTCAAACACTTCCAGTGCGACTCGCAAGACGGTTCGTCGCTGCCTGACAGCTATATCAATAGCATTCAGGAGGCACTCGACGGCAGTTTGTGGGTGGAAACGCCCACAGGCTATTGCGTATACCACCCGCAAAGCGAGACATTTGAACGCGACATGCGACAGGTGTTCACCAAGCTGGGCGTCAACGAAGTGCCCAAAATCATCTATATCGACCGCCACCACAACCTGTGGGGCTACATACCTTCGCGTGGTGTGGTGTGCTACAACATGCAGCAGCAACTGCTGTTTGAATTCACCTATGCCAACGATGTCAACGGCATTCCGCAAGGCAACGTGTGCAGCATCGGCGAATGCAAGGATGGCGCCATCATCGTGTACAACGACGGTCGACTCATTTGCTGTGATGTGATGCACCAGCAGCGCATTGTATGGAGCACCAACGAACTGGCTCAAAAGCAGCTGCGGCGCAGCAACACACTGCGTGTCTTTGCCGACCAGACTGACAACGTGTGGCTTTACGGTCAGGGCACGCTCTTCATGTATCAGAAGAAGACCAAGACATGGAACACCAGCGTGGGCGATCTGCTAGACCTGACCGACGTGAGCGCCGACTATGGCGTGAACAGCATGGCTGGCGATCGTAACGGAAATATCTGGATTGCCACCAATCGCCATGGACTGATGCGCATGAATGTGAACACACTGGCTATGGAGCAGGCACAACTTTCGAGCATGACCTCGACGCGACTGCAACAGGCCAACAGCATTCAGAGCGTATATGTTGACGACACCGACCTCCTGTGGGTGGGAACCTCGAAGGCTGGAGTGGCCTTCTGGGGACAGAACATCTATAAGTTTGCAGCCCAGATCAATGGCGACATAACAGCTATTGCACAAGACGAGAACGGAAAAGTGTGGTATGGCACCAGTGACGACGGTGTGATTGACTATAACGGACAGCTGGCCAGCTTGAAAGTAACGGCCATGGCCTTCACCAACGACGGAAGCATGTGGGTGGGATCGAAGCAAAACGGACTGACGCGCATCAAAGACGGAACTGCCAGAATATATAACACGATGAGCGACAGCGTGCGCCAAACACTTATCGATGACCATGTGAATGCGCTCTGCTGCGACAAAAGCGGCAACCTCTGGATTGCCACCGACGGCGGTCTGCAGATGCTGAACATTCGCATGGAGACCTTCTCGAACTACACCAAGGAGAGCGGAAAACTGAAGGTGAACAACATTACATCGCTCTTCTACGGACGCAACCACCGCATGCTCATCGGAACGTCGGAGGGACTAACAATTATGTCAATTTCAAATTCTGATGTAAAGCACTACACTGGCAACTCGACCAACATGAAGAAGTTTACCAACAACTATGTGACACAAGTGTTTGAAGACTCGCGCGGACTCATCTGGGTGGGCACTCGCGAGGGCTTGAACATCTTGAATCCAGAATCGGACGTGTTGGACCAGCTGACAGAGAAACAAGGTCTGTGCAACAACAATATCTGCGGCATTGCTGAGGACAAGAGCGGAAACATATGGGCCACCACCAGCAACGGCGTTAGCCGCATTGTGTTGCAACGCAACCATGAGGATGGCAGCTACGACTATGGACTCTACAACTACACACAGAACGACGGTTTGCAAAGCAACGAGTTCAACTTGGGCTCCATTTTAGTGGAACAAAAGGAAAAGAAAGTGCTCATGGGCGGTCTCTACGGCATAAACTGGATACGTCCCAGAACCATAGATGAGGCCGAGTCGATGCCTCGCGTGATGCTCACCCAACTGTTCATTGGCGAGGAAGAGGTGGTCATTGGCCATGAATACGACCAAAACGTACCACTGCCACAGGCTTTGAACGAGAGCAGCAGGATTGAACTGGCAAACTCGCAGAACACCTTCACCATCAAGTTTGCCGCAGGCAACTACAACCAAAGCGAACGTCTGCAATTCAAATACTTGATGGAAGGGCTGGAAGACGACTGGCGCAATGGTGACGCACTGAAGCATGGAGTGACCTTTACCAACCTGAAAAGTGGCAGCTATAAGCTGCACGTGAAAGCCATCAGCGCTGAGGGCACTGTGAGCAATCAGGAACGCATCATAGAGATAGAGATTGGTAAGCCCTGGTATCTGCAATGGTGGATGCTGCTCTTCTATGTTGCTGTGCTCATCATTGCAATCTATCTTTGGAGAATAGGCTTTGAACAAGTGCGTCAACTGTGGAGAAAGAAAAAGGCACTGCTCGACGAACTGGGCGTGCAACGCGAGGAAATAAAATCGGCCAGCGACGAACTGCGACAGCCCATGGCACGCATGACGTCGATTATCATGACACTGGCCGAACGCGACAACTCGCTTGAAGAGCGTGAACTGCTGAACACGCTACACTCGCAAATGCTGCAAGTAATTACGCGTGTAAGCGACATGCAATCATCACTGGAACATCCTGAAGAGAAAGCCAAGCAAATGGTAAACAAGCGCTTCGAGCTGGACAGCCGTGGCGAGATGAACCTGCCCGATATGGTGAGCGAAGAACTGACATCGGAGATTCGCTCGCAATATCGCGACTCACCCACGTCGAAGTTCCGCGTCATGTTCGTCGACGACAATGAAGAGTTCATTAAGTTTGTCGATGCACGTCTACGCTATGTTTATGATTTTCATTCCTACAACGACATCATCAACGCCATGTCGGATGCTGAGTCGACCTTGCCCGACCTGATTATCTGCAAACAAGACATGAGCCCCTTGACAGGTAGCGATTTCTGCAATCGCATCAAGACCCATCCGCAGATGAACAAGATTAAGTTTGTAATCATGACCGAAGGAAAGCTGAGCGGACAGGAACTGCAAAATCAAAACGTGGCCATGTCGGCCGACGACTATCTGGCTAAGCCCTTCAACCTGCAAGAAGCAGCCATGCGCTTCAACAAACTGCTGGGAATTGGGGCTGTTGAGTTGACCAACAACCTGATTGAGGGTGCCGAGACGCGCATGCTTGAAGGTCGTAACTCGAGCATGACGACGGCCACCGAGACCATTGACTACGGAACCTACAAACCTGATACCGACATCGACGATACTGACGACGAGATAAATGCCGTACAGGTGCATCTGGTGAAGCAAGACAATGCACTGGCAGAACAGGAACTCGACGAAGAAGAGTTTGGCGAATACACCATGACCGACGTGATAGACCGCCAACTCGTCAAGAGCATTGAGCAGTATGTGCAGCAGAACATGAGTCGTGGACAAATCAATCTGGAGGAAATGGCACAAGCCATGGGTATGGGCATGAGGCCCTTTTTCCAAAAAGTTCGCGACATCACTGGCAAAACGCCTGCCGAAGTGGTGCGCGACATGAGACTAAAACATGCCTGCGTGCTACTGAAGCGCACCAACATCAACATGAGTGAACTGGCAACCAACGTTGGATTTGCCACGGGTGAGCATTTCATTACTATCTTCAAGGAAAAATTTGGCATCTCGCCATCTGAATATCGACAGAAATACAGGAAATGAAACTAAACAAGCAGTTAAAGGCGGGAATAACAGCAATTGTCTTCGTCTCGTTTTGCCAAATTGGTACGGCGCAAGACCGTTCGAATGTAATAACGTCGGACTCGCTCATACGACAACAGCTGGAAGACTACGGCATACAGTTTTCTCACAACAACAGCGTGACGCTGCTTATGTCGGGACAACAAAAATTCGACGACATGTTCAATGCCATCAGACAGGCTCGTCACAGCGTGCATCTGGAATACTTCAACTTTCGTAACGACAGCATTGCATCACTGCTATTCGACCTTTTGCGCGAGAAACGCCGGGAGGGAGTAGAAGTGCGCGCCATGTTCGACGGATTTGGAAACGACTCCAACAATCAGCCTTTGCTGAAGAAACACATAGCATCGCTCAGGCAAGACAGCATAGATATTGTGGAATTCGACCCCATTCGCTTTCCTTGGGTCAACCACATCTGGCCACGCGATCATCGCAAGATTGTGGTCATCGACGGATCTATTGCCTATACGGGCGGCATGAACGTGGCCGACTATTATATAAAAGGTACTGAGCAGGTGGGTGAATGGCGCGACATGCACTGCCGCATTGAGGGCGGGGCCGTAAACCAGTTGCAACTCATCTTCAGTCGCATTTGGCAGAAAACTACGGGCGAAGACATCTGGAAACCGCAATACTTCAGAGCCTATACCCCTCTGACTTTCAGCAACCTGAAGCCCGATACTACAGCTACTGCCGGCCACAAAATTGTAGGCATTGCCAATCGCGAGCCACACACCACCAACGATGTGATGCGAAAGCTGTATGTAAAGGCAATCGACGCTGCACAAGACTCGCTGCGAATTATCAACCCATACTTCACTTTGAACCCATCGGTGAACAAAGCACTGAAAAGAGCCATCAAACGTGGCATAAAAGTAGAGATTATGGTGTCGGCCAAGAGCGACATACCTCTCACGCCCGACTGCGTGTTCTATAATGCACACAAGATGATGAAACGCGGAGCCCATGTGTGGATCTATCAGCCGGGCTTTCACCACTCAAAAATCATGATGGTAGACGGACGCTTCTGCACCGTTGGCTCCACCAATCTGGACTCGCGCAGCCTGCGTTTCGACTACGAAGAGAACGCTGTAATCATTGACCGCAACACTACACTGGAACTCGACAACATGTTCGATCGCGACAAGCAGAAGAGCGTGCTGCTCACCGAAGAAGAATGGGATCGTTTTAGAACGCCCTGGCAGAAATTCCGTGGATGGTTCGGCCACTTGCTAAGACCGTTCTTGTAAAGCTAAAGATCCATGACAAGTTTTTTTGAATGAAGTCCGACAAGATTATTTTGGGCATCGACCCAGGCACGAACATCATGGGCTATGGTGTGCTGAGCGTCAGCAATGGCAAGGCACAAATGGTTACCATGGGCGTGATTGATCTGCGCAAGTTTCCTGATGCCTATCTGAAACTGGGGCATATATTTGAACGGGTTACGGGAATCATCGATTCCTTTCTACCCGACGAACTGGCCATCGAAGCACCATTCTTCGGCAAGAATGTGCAATCGATGCTCAAGCTTGGACGCGCACAGGGAGTAGCCATTGCAGCGGCCATACGACATAGCGTGCCCATACACGAATATGCACCCATGAAAATTAAAATGGCACTCACTGGCAATGGAGGAGCCTCAAAAGAACAAGTGGCTGGCATGTTGCAACGACTGCTGAAAATCAAAAGCGAAGACATGAGTAAATTTATGGACGCCACCGATGCGCTTGCTGCTGCCTATTGCCACTACCTGCAGATGAGCCGTCCGGAAACGAGTGCGCCCCACTATAAAGGATGGAAAGACTTTGTAAACAAGAACCAGGAAAAAATATGGAAAAGCAAAAAGGCATAGTCACAGTGATTTTTGGTCCCAACGGCAGCGGAAAAACGCAATACGTGGAACAAATGCGGCGGCAAATGGCCTGCGAAGGTGTGCGTTACCTGGCCTTCAGCGATGCCTATGGACCAGCCACAGACAGAGCCTACTATCTGCAACTGCGCTGGAATCAGCACGACATCGATCAGGAAACGCCCGTCGTGGCCGGTCTTTTGGAACGAGCCTACATGGCAGCAGGCTGCGACACCTCCGAAAGAAGAAACATGCGCGACGAGCTGTACCAGATGTTCGACATGCAATCACTACTCAACAAATACATTATTCTGCTATCAAGTGGTGAACTTAGAAAGTTCCAACTCATCAAGGTTCTCCTTTCGCATCCCCACACACTGATTCTTGACAATCCCTTTATCGGACTCGATGCTCAAACACGACAACAATTACGATGGCTGCTCTATAAACTGGCCAAGGAAAAGAACCTTCATCTTTATCTCATACTGAGCAAACATGATGATGTGCCCGATTATGCTGACGATGTGATAACAGTGGGACAGGCAGAACCCTAT
>CACXUV010000031.1:16052-44882 GCA_902770845.1 uncultured Prevotellaceae bacterium | reverse complement strand
GTATATTATATTTCTATGTATTGCTAAAAAACTACCATTTTACGTCCAACGCTTCTTCTAATTCATTCAAGACCGATTGACGCTTTACCCTGATTTTACTCAGGTCCAGATTTTTGATCATCTCGTGCGTTGCGTAACCCTTGCTATAGGTTCTTCGAGCCTTGGAGTACAGGTCACTGAGTGTGGCATTACCGTCAGTTCTTTTCAAAACATTCGGAATCTGTTTCAGTTTGAGGTAAGCACAAAGCCCCTCCATGTCGTCCAGAATCCAATCTTCGATGGAACTGCAAACACCAATACGGATAAAGTTTTCCACCCCCATCCTCTTTACACTCTTGCGGATGGAGTCCCAGTTTACTATCAGCGGATTGCGTACTTCAAATACATCTGTATCATAACTGCAGCACA
Source organism: uncultured Prevotellaceae bacterium (assembly GCA_902770845.1). Classification (GTDB taxonomy): domain Bacteria; phylum Bacteroidota; class Bacteroidia; order Bacteroidales; family Bacteroidaceae; genus Prevotella. Next base: position 44,474 of record CACXUV010000031.1, on the reverse strand, counting down.
CGGTTCGGATATTGATGTTCTTGCTTTTTGCATCAGGCAGTATGTCATTTTTGAGTTTTGCCAACAGTTTGCTGGTATAGCGAGTCACTCCCTTCAGATTACACACATCGCATGGCACAAGTTCTGTCCGACTCACGCTCTTATAGTATTACAACAATGCTTTGAAGAATACTTCATCCGTATCGCCCTCTACGAAGATAACTATGCGTTGAGATTTGTTCTCTTTCTGTCTCTTCATATTCAATTTGCCTTGAAGAAGGTTGATACTTTTTCTGCATCATTTTCTATGTCGAGCATGAAGTCGAACATGAACTCACCGAATGTCAGTTCCATATCACCAGCATAGCGATAAAGGTACTTCATCTTTGATGGATTGACTTGCGCAAAGTTAGCAATGCCATTTGTCTTTGGAAGACCGAAATACATCTGCTGTGGCTGGAGGTAGCGCATTAGATAAGGTGAATGACTCGTAATGAGAATTTTAGTCTTTGATGCGTAGTTTTGCATAGCAAGCAGAAGGTTCTCCATCAGGCGTGGATGAACGGAGTTTTCTGGCTCCTCAAGCATAATCATTGGTATGTTCTTCTTCTGGGCAGCCACGCAAAGAGTAAAGAGAAAGATAATGCGCTTGCTACCACTCGACAACTGGCGAATGCTTGTGGGTTGCGAGTTGAACTTCTCCTTCACTCTTATGTCGTATATCTTGCTCTGACCATCAGCAAGCGTAATCACCTCAGGCGAAAATTCCTCTATCCCTGGTAACAATTGTAGAAGTCCATCAATAAGAATGGCGTAGTTATTCTCGTCGGTAGTTCTCAGCTTATATAGATAGGCACTTAAAGTTTCTCCATCTAACATGCGAATGCCTCTATCTCCATCAACAGAAAAATATGATTCGGGATTGTCCAATGTTTCAAGGTTTGGTATCGTCATGGCACATAGCTGAGAGGCAATGCTGTTTAAATACATGTCCGAACGCACGGCTATGGCAGACAGTGCCAGTTGTGAAGAAGTCACCTCAAATGATTTCGTGCATCTACCTGTAGGCGAAGGCAGAATCACGCATTCGTCTGTGGATGGCCTGTTTATTATCTGGCGAAAACGTTGATCTGTGCTTCGCTTAACCTTCAACCATTCAGATGTGATGCGTCCTTCCTTTTCCTCAGACCACCATGAGAAGGTGTATCCATAGTGATAATCCATTTCTTGTTCATCCATCATTGTAGAACCCAGAATCTCAAATCGGAAGTCCTTTCTATACATATTATTATTTATAGGAACAAAACGACTACGCATCATCTGAACTTTCTCCTGTTCGATAGCAGAAAGGAAATCCATACCGAACCCTATAGCCCTAAGGACATTGCTCTTGCCATAACCGTTGGGCGCAATGAGAGCATTCAAACTTCCAACATCTAGCCTTAAACTGCCGATATTGGATATACCTTCTATAACAAAGCCTCTAACTGTCATAATTGCATAAATATTTGCGCGGGTGTTATTTAATTGCGTCACAAATGTAATGTTTTATTTTAACTCACGCAAAATTTTCTGCGCTTTTACTCGATAATTTTGTTTTTTTATAAATCTACCTTTTTTGAAATAAGAAGTTGCTAATTGTAAGTTCAAATGTAAAGCGCGTCAAGTCTATATTAGACTTCACCTTCGGCGCAAGCCCATTATTCTTATTATTCCAATTTCTTTCAATTCTTCTTTGACATTTCTTTCAACCACAATGGCAAAATGTTTTTCTTTGTTTCCCTTTTTTTCAAACGACACTTGCGTGTTCATGCATGCGTAGCTTCGCCGTGGAAGTGTGCCCTGCGGTTTCCCCGCAGGGGCTGCCCCCGTTCGGGGCAGACGCTGCGCCTGCATATAGAGCCCGTGGCGAAAAGTGGCATCAGTAAAGCGAGAAACGATAGCCAATGGTGAGTTGCAGCACACGGTTGTAGATCTTCACCGCCTCAATTTCTGTGGCATTGACGAGACCCAGGTTGTAGCGCGCATCGATCTCGAAAGCCCCGATATTAAAGGAAAGACCCATGGGGAAACTGAGGTCGAAAGTGCGGAACCACGTGTTGGTGTTAGAAATGTGGGCCCAGTTGTCGCCGCCCATGTGCGCGTCCTCCTCAATGCGACTGCCCAGGGCAAAGCCGGGCTGCAGACCGACGCGGAAAGCCAGGTTGGGGGCCAGATAGCACTTCAGCGTGAGGGGAACGTTGAGACAGTGCAGGGTGGCCGTTCCGTCGCGAAAGGCTGAGTTGTCCTTCAGGCTGTAGCCCTGATTGGAATAGAGCAGTTCGGCAGCCAGGGCCATGCGACTGGTCCACTGATACTCGGCCTCGACGCCGGCAGCCAGGGACACCTTGCCGCCATACTCTATCTTTTCGTCGCCGGCATCAATGTAAATGTCGGGGTTGGTCATGCGTGCAATGTTCAGTCCCACCTTGGGAGTGAGCGTCCACACGCCAATTTCTTCCTGTGCAGAACAGCACAGCGTGCTCAGGGCAACAACGGCCAGAGTGAATAAAATCTTCTTCATCGTTCTCTTTTGTTTTTATATAAAAAACGAAAGGAAATGCTAAATATTATGTGCTGTCCTCGAAACACTCTTCAAACGTTTGTGCTTCTGCCACCGAACAACAGGGAAAGAGTCACAGGAATAAAAAAATAAAATATAACACACTACTTTTAGTCATCACATTTCCAAAAGCATGCTTCATGAGCCGAAGTATTCGAATATCTTAGGCATTGTTGTCAAGTAATCGAATTTCTTGGGCATGTTGTCGAGGTTACATTCACGAATAGATCGCGAATAATATAAGGTAGTGAGGCCACAATAAGCCCCACTACCTTGATCATCTCGCGGTTCAGGCGGGCGATGTTGGCGATGGTTTCGTTCTTCGGGCAGACGGCCTCGCAGGCACGGGTGTTGGTGCAGTTGCCGAAGCCCAGCTCGTCCATCTTGGCAATCATGTTCTTCACGCGGCGGGCAGCCTCTACGCGGCCCTGGGGAAGCAGGGCGAGCTGGCTTACCTTGCTGGATACGAAGAGCATGGCAGAGCCGTTCTTGCAGGCAGCGACGCAGGCGCCACAGCCGATGCACGAGGCGCAGTCCATGGCCTCGTCGGCATCCTCCTTGGGAATGAGGATGGCGTTGGCGTCCTGAGCCTGTCCGGTGCGGATGGTGGTGTAGCCGCCGGCCTGGATGATCTTGTCGAAGGCGTTGCGGTCCACCATGCAGTCCTTGATCACGGGGAAGGCAGCCGAGCGCCACGGCTCCACGGTGATGACGTCGCCATCGTTGAAGCGGCGCATGTAGAGCTGACAGGTGGTGGCACCGCGCTCCGTCTTGCCGTGGGGTGTACCGTTGATGTAGAGCGAGCACATGCCGCAGATGCCCTCGCGGCAGTCGTGGTCGAACACGAAGGGCTCCTTGCCCTCGTTGATGAGTTCCTCGTTCAGTATGTCGAGCATCTCGAGGAACGAGGTGTCATCGGGAATGTCGTGCATTTCGTGGGTATCGAAATGTCCTTCGTCCTTAGGGCCGTTCTGGCGCCAGAACTTTATTGTAAAAGAAATATTTTTAGCCATAGAAAAATAGCCTCACCCCCAGTCTCTCTCCAAAGGAAGAGGGGAGTGGTTACTCTTGCTGTTCCGCTTTCGCAGAGGGGCTGAAAGTGAGGACTTCATTTTATTTGTTATTATTCTATTTATTAGTTAGCAGAACTATCTACTCCCCTCTCTCCTTGGAGAGGGGCTGGGGGTGAGGCTTTTTAGTTCTTATAGTTACGTGTCTGCACCTTGATAGCCTCATACTCCAGGGGCTCCTTGACGAGCGTGGGCTCGTTGCCCTTGCCCTGATACTCCCAGCAGCCCACGTAGAAGTAGTGCTCGTCGTCGCGCTTGGCCTCGCCTTCCTCGGTCTGGTACTCTTCGCGGAAGTGACCGCCGCACGACTCGTTACGGCTCAGTGCGTCGAAGGCCACGAGCTGACCCATGGTGAAGAAGTCGCGCAGGTGGATGGCCTTGTCGAGCTCCACGTTCAGTCCCTCCTTTGTGCCAGGCACGAACAGGTTGGTGTCGAACTCCTTCTCCAGGTCGTGCATCTTCTTCAGACCCGTCTTCAGGCCCTCGGCTGTGCGACCCATGCCTACATATTCCCACATGATGTGGCCCAGCTCCTTGTGGATGCTGTCCACCGAGCGCTTGCCCTTGATGTTGAGCAGGCGGTCGAGCTCCTTGTCGACAGCCTTCTCAGCCTCGTCGAACTCCTTCAGGTCGGTGCTCACCTTGGGCCACACGGCCTGGTCGGCCAGATAGTTCTGGATGGTGTAAGGCAGCACGAAGTAGCCGTCGGCCAGACCCTGCATCAGTGCCGAAGCACCCAGACGGTTGGCACCGTGGTCGGAGAAGTTGCACTCGCCGATGGCAAACAGGCCGGGAATGGAGGTCTGCAGCTCATAGTCTACCCAGATGCCGCCCATGGTGTAGTGGATGGCGGGGTAGATCATCATGGGCTTGTAGTACTTCACGCCGTTGATTTCGTTGGCCACGTCGCCAGGGAACACGTCGGTGATTTCCTCATACATCTCGAACAGGTTGCCGTAGCGCTGCATGATGACGTCGAGGCCCAGGCGGTTGATAGACTCAGAGAAGTCGAGGAACACGGCCAGTCCGGTGTTGTTCACGCCGAAGCCCTTGTCGCAACGCTCCTTGGCGGCGCGGCTGGCCACGTCGCGGGGCACGAGGTTGCCGAAGGCCGGGTAGCGGCGCTCCAGGTAGTAGTCGCGGTCTTCCTCAGGAATCTCCCAGCCCTGCTTGGTTCCCTGCTGCAGTGCCTTGGCGTCTTCAATCTTCTTGGGCACCCAGATGCGGCCGTCGTTGCGCAGCGACTCCGACATCAGCGTCAGCTTCGACTGCTTGTCGCCGTGAACGGGGATGCAGGTGGGGTGAATCTGCACGTAGCTGGGGTTGGCAAACATGGCGCCCTTGCGGTAGCACTGCACGGCAGCGGTGCAGTTGCAGCCCATGGCGTTGGTCGAGAGGAAATAGGTGTTGCCATAGCCGCCGGTGGCAATGACCACGGCGTTGGCCGAGAAGCGCTCCAGCTTGCCGGTGACGAGGTTCTTGGCAATGATGCCACGGGCGCGGCCGTCGACGATGACCACGTCTTCCATCTCGTAGCGGGTGTAGAGCTTCACCTTCTTGGCCTGCACCTGTGCCGAGAGCGAGCTGTAGGCGCCCAGCAGCAGCTGCTGTCCGGTCTGGCCCTTGGCATAGAACGTGCGGCTCACCTGTGCACCACCGAACGAGCGGTTGGCCAGCATGCCACCATACTCACGGGCAAAGGGCACGCCCTGTGCCACGCACTGGTCGATAATGTTGTTCGACACTTCGGCCAGACGATACACGTTGGCCTCGCGGGCACGGTAGTCGCCACCCTTCACGGTGTCGTAGAACAGACGGTAGACCGAGTCGCCATCGTTCTGATAGCACTTGGCGGCGTTGATACCGCCCTGGGCAGCGATGGAGTGGGCGCGGCGGGGCGAGTCCTGAATGCACAGATTAATCACGTTGAAGCCCATCTCGCCGAGCGAGGCGGCAGCCGATGCACCGGCCAGACCTGTGCCCACGACGATGATGTCGAGCTTCAGCTTGTTCTTGGGGTTCACCAGGCGCTGGTGGGCCTTATATTCCTTCCATTTCTCAGGCACGGGTCCTGCGGGAATTTTTGAATCAATTACTTTTGCCATTTTTTCAAAATTATAAAATTAAATCATTGAAAAATTTAAAACTTAGTTGCAGCAAGCTGCGGCCTGTGCACAGCAGTCGGCACCGTTTTCACAGCACAGCGAGGGGGCGCAGCCAAAGGCGAAGGCCAGCACCACCACGGTGAAGCCCAGCATGAGCAGTGTGACATAGATCAGGCCGATGCAGTTCCAGCGCTTGTGCCAGATCTTGCCACTGATGCCCAGCGTCTGCATGGCGCTCCAGAAGCCGTGGGCCAGATGGAACCAGATGGCGCAGAACCAAACCAGATAGAGCACCACGAAGAGGGGGTTAGAGAATGTCTCCTCAATCCAGCCAAAGCCGTCGGTGGGGCTCAGCTTGGTGGGCATGCCGATGATTTCGGCAAACATCATGTTGTACCAGAAGTTGGCCAGGTGGAGCAGCAGTCCGCACAGGATGATGAGACCCAGCACCAGCATGTTGCCCGATGCCCACTTCTCCACCACGTTGTTGCCGTTCACCGTCGTTGCCACCTCGTAGCGGTTGTCGCCACGGGCGCGGCGGTTCTGTGCCGTCAGGATGAAGGCAAAGACGATGTGACACACTGCCAGGGCTGCCAGACCGAGCGTAGCCACGACGGCATACCAGTTGGCACCCAGCATTTCGCAAATCATGTTGTAACCCTCAGCCGAGAAGAGCGCGACGATGTTCATGCAGCAGTGGAACGTCAGGAACAAGATCAGCGCAATGCCCGTCAAAGACATTACAACTTTTCTACCAATTGATGAATTGATTAACCACATAAGTTGTTGAAATTAAATTAAATAAATATTGATTTTTTAGATTTATTGTCAGCACAACACCCACCCTCGCGGGCAGAAAAAATACTTTAAAGTAAGTACGCATACGCATATTGAGATTGCAAAAATACACATAATTTATGAAACCGTAAACGTTTTCAGAAAAAAAATACCTTGCCAAAGCTTACTTTTTATAGTTTCTAAACAAGAAAACGGGTCGAAAATAACCATTCTTCACGCGGACGCAACAACCAGCGCCCAATCTTTTATTTTTTATCTGCAAACCTAAATTTTCTATAAATCAATCTCTAATTTCAGAAGATTTTGTAATTTTGCGCTCAAAATCATCTATCATTTTTCTATGACACAACACTTCGACGTCATTGTGGTTGGTGCAGGACACGCTGGCTGCGAGGCTGCCTGTGCGGCGGCCAACATGGGGGCCCGCGTCTGCCTGGTCACAATGGACATGAACAAGATTGCGCAAATGTCGTGCAACCCCGCCGTGGGCGGCATTGCCAAGGGACAGATTGTGCGCGAGATCGACGCCCTGGGCGGACAAATGGGCCTGGTGACCGATGCCACCACCATACAGTTTCGCATGCTCAACGTGGGCAAGGGCCCGGCCGTGTGGAGCCCACGCGCTCAGTGCGACCGTGGAAAATTTATCTGGCAATGGCGCAAAATGCTCGATGAAACCGCCAATCTCGACCTCTGGCAGGACCAGGCTGAAGAGCTACTGGTGGAGACCGTTGCCAACGGGGCGGCCACCCGAAAACAGGTCACGGGCGTGCGCACCATCTGGGGCTGCGAACTGCGGGCGCGATGCGTGGTCATCACCGCCGGAACCTTCCTCAACGGACTGATGCACATTGGCCGAAGGATGGTGAAGGGGGGACGCATTGCCGAGCCTGCTGCCGAACACCTCACGGAGAGCATCACTCAACACGGCATTCGCTCCGGACGCATGAAGACAGGCACACCCGTGAGACTGGACAAGCGCAGCATTCACTTCGACCAACTGACACGCCAGGACGGCGACACGCGCCCCTATGGATTTTCCTACATGAGCACTGCTAACAGCACTTCCGGCGCTGCGGGCCGCAGTGCCCTGCCCTGCTGGGAATGCTACACCAACCCCGACGTGCACGAAACGCTGCGCTCCGGACTGGCCGACTCGCCGCTCTACAACGGACAGATTCAGTCCATCGGACCGCGCTACTGCCCCTCGATCGAGACCAAGCTGGTGACCTTTCCCGACCGCAACCAGCACCTGCTGTTCCTGGAACCCGAGGGGGCCGAGACCAACGAGATGTATCTGAACGGCTTCTCCTCGTCGCTGCCCATGGACGTGCAGATTGATGCCTTGCACAAAATTCCGGGCCTGCAGGATGCCAAGGTCTATCGTCCGGGCTACGCCATTGAGTACGATTACTTCGACCCAACACAGCTGAAACACTCGATGGAATCGAAAATTATCGACGGTCTGTTCCTGGCCGGACAGGTGAATGGCACCACGGGCTATGAAGAGGCAGCAGGACAGGGGCTCATGGCTGGCGTCAATGCTGCACTGAAAGCCGGCACGGCCGGTGCAGCAGGACAGCACAGCGGCACAGCAGCAGACTCCTTCATACTGGCACGCGACGAAGCCTACATTGGCGTTCTCATCGACGACCTCGTGACCAAGGGCGTCGACGAGCCCTACCGCATGTTCACCTCGCGCGCCGAATATCGCATCCTGCTGCGACAGGACGATGCCGACGCCCGACTGACCGAGCGCGCCTTCCAACTGGGACTGGCCACCACAGCCCGCTACCAGCACTGGATGAAGAAAAAGCAGGCCATCGAAGAAATGGTGCTTTTCTGCCAATCGCTTGCGATTAAACCGAAGGAAATCAACGAACAGCTTGCGGCTCTGGGCACCACCCCACTGCAGTTTGGCGTGAAGTTGGAAGAACTGATTGCGCGCCCGCAACTGAACTTCGGCAATCTTCAGGAGATTCTTCCCGAACTGAAGACACGTATCATGGCCATAGACGACCGCCGCGAAGAAATAGTGGAGGCGGCAGAGATAAGAATGAAATACAGCGGTTACATCGAACGCGAACGGCAAGTGGCCGAAAAGATGCACCGCCTGGAAAACATCCGCATCCCGCAGTCGTTCAACTATGCCAACATTCACAGCCTTTCCACCGAGGCACGACAGAAACTCATGGCCATTCAACCCACGTCGCTGGCACAGGCCAGTCGCATTCCTGGTGTGAGTCCCAGCGACATCAACGTACTACTTGTTCTCATGGGTCGATAAGACCACCCTGCAACGGGGCTTCCGTTCACTCACAACGGGGGCCCCGTTACATTGCAACGGGGGTCTTATTGCAACACAACGGAGGCCCTATTGCAACACAACGGGGGCCCTATTGCAACACAACGGAGGCTCTATTGCAACACAACGGGGGCCCTATTGCAACACAACGGAGGCTCTATTGCAACACAACGGAGGCTCCGTTGCAAAACGAAGAGAGCAGAAGCGGCACGCGAAACCGCCCCACCGCAAGTACAGTAGCCACCACGACATCCAACAAAGGAGACGGCACAGCCAAACAAAGGAAACAGCACTGCCAAACAAAGGAGGCAGCATTGGGAAACAATCCTCGTTCCACGTGAAACAAAACTAATTGTGTAACACTCATAACTATCTGAAAATGAACAACAAAACACTTCTGGACAATCTGCGGTGCATACCAGATTTTCCAAAAAAAGGAATCAACTTCCGCGATGTGACTACCCTGTACAAAAGTGCAGAGTGTATGAAAATTATGCTCGACGAACTCTACGAGCTCTACAAGGACAAGGGCATCACCAAAATAGTGGGCGTGGAAAGCCGTGGCTTCGTCATGGCCGCAGCCCTGGCCGCACGACTGGGATGCGGCGTGGTGCTGGCACGCAAACCGGGAAAGCTGCCCTACGCCGTCATCAAGGAATCGTTCTCAAAAGAGTACGGAGTCGACACCGTGGAAATGCACATCGATTCCATCGAACCAGATGATGTGGTGCTCATCCACGACGACCTGCTGGCCACAGGCGGCACAGCCAAGGCAACATATAAACTGGTACAGTATTTCCACCCCAAGAAAATCATGATGAACTTCATCGTGGAGATTCATGACGAAGGACTGCACGGACGCGACCTGTTCAAGGACATCGAACTGACCACCCTCCTCGTCGTATAGAACACAACGCCCTGCCCATGTTTCACAACAACAGGCAGGGTGTTGTTTCACGTGAAACGCAGAGAACCAAAACACCCGTGTACAAAGGCTTTTCAAGAAAATGACGAAAGAAGAAAACACTAAACGACTGGAGTATCTCAAGGGCATCGTGGCACGACTGCCAGAGCAGCCTGGCAGCTACCAATTCTATGATGAGAACCACACCATTATCTATGTGGGCAAGGCCAAGAGCCTGAAAGCCCGCGTTTCGAGCTACTTCCATACAGAGGTAGACCGTTTCAAGACCAAGGTGCTGGTGAGCAAGATCTGGGACATCAGCTACACGGTGGTAAACACCGAGGAAGATGCCCTGCTGCTGGAAAACAGTCTGATCAAGAAATACAACCCACGCTACAACGTGCTGCTGAAGGACGGAAAAACCTACCCCAGCATCTGCGTGACCAACGAACCCTTTCCGCGCATTTTCAAGACTCGCACCATCAACAAGAAGTGGGGCACCTACTACGGCCCCTACTCCCACATCGGCTCCATGTATGCCATCCTGGAGCTCATTGGCAAGATGTATCATCCACGCACCTGCCGCATGCCCATGACCAGGGAAAACGTAGAGGCAAAGAAATATCAGGTGTGTCTGGAATATCACATCAAGAACTGCGGCGGACCCTGCGTGAGCAAGCAGACGTATGACGACTATCAGAAAAGCATTGCCCAGGCTCGCGAAATCCTGAAAGGAAACACCCGACAGATTGAGCGCGAGCTGAAAGAGGAAATGAGCCGACTGGCCGAAGAGCTGCGCTTTGAGGAAGCCGAAGAGGTGAAAAAGAAATATCTGCTCATCAGTTCGTTTGTGCCCAAGAGCGAGGTGGTGAGCCACACCATCAACGACGTCGACGTGTTCACCATCACCAACGACGAAAAGATTGCGTTCATCAACTACCTGCATGTGTCTAACGGAAGCATCAACCAGTCGTTCACCTTCGAGTTCAAGAAGCGGCTGAACGAAAGCAAGCAGGAACTGCTGCAACTGGGCATCGTTGAAATGAGGGAGCGCTTTGGCAGCGAATCGAAGGAAATCGTGGTGCCATTCGACCCTGAGATGCAGTTGGAGGGAGTGACCTTCACCATTCCGCAAAGGGGCGACAAGAAAACGCTGCTCGACCTTTCGGAAATGAACGGACATCAGTATAAGTTCGACCGCATGAAGCAAGCCGAGAAACTGAACCCGGAACAAAAACAGGTGCGCCTGATGAAGGAACTGCAGGAGAAGCTGGGACTGCCCAAGATGCCCTACCAGATTGAGTGCTTCGACAACTCGAACATTTCGGGAACCGATGCCGTGGCCGCCTGCGTGGTGTTCAAGTCGATGAAGCCTTCGAAAAAGGACTATAAGAAATATAATATTAAAACGGTGGTGGGCCCCGACGACTATGCGTCGATGAAGGAGGTGGTGCACCGCCGCTACAGCCGACTGCTGGACGAAGAGCAGCCCCTGCCCGACCTGATTGTGGCCGATGGTGGCAAGGGACAAATGGAGGTGATTCGCGAGGTGATTCAGGACGAGCTTCGTCTGGAGATCCCCATTGCCGGACTGGCCAAGAACGACCGTCACCGCACCAACGAACTGCTCTACGGATTTCCGCCCCGGTCGGTGCAGCTGAAGACCGACAGCGAGCTGTTTCATGTGCTCACCCAGCTGCAGGACGAGGTGCACCGCTTTGCCATCACCTTCCACCGCGAGAAGCGTTCCAAGCATGCTCTGCACAGCGAGCTCGACGAAATAAAGGGCATCGGACCCAAGACAAAGGATGCCCTGCTAACGGCACTGAAGAGCGTAAAGCGCATCAAGGAGGCCGATGTGCAGACGCTCGTCAACATCCTGGGCCCATCGAAAGCGCAAATCGTCTACGAATATTTCCATAAAGATTTGGCGTAGTCAGGAAAAAAACGTAACTTTGCACAACTATGAGAATTGTGATACAGAGAGTAACAGAGGCGGCAGTGAGCATCGTCAGCAACGATGCCAACAAGAGCACAGACTGTGAGGACAGGCGCGCAATCGGACCAGGCTTCATGATTCTGCTTGGCGTGTGCGAAGAGGACACGCAGGAAGATGCCGACTGGTTGGTGAAAAAGGTCGTGGGCCTGCGCGTTTTCGACGACGAACAGGGGGTGATGAACCGCTCTGTCATGGACGTTCAGGGCGAGGTGCTGGTGGTCAGCCAGTTCACGCTCTTCGCCTCTTATAAAAAGGGCAACCGCCCGTCGTGGTTCCGCGCTGCAAAGCACGAAATTTCAGTGCCACTCTATGAGTATTTCTGCAGCAGACTAAGCGAGGAACTGGGGAAACCAGTTGCCACGGGAGAGTTTGGGGCCATGATGCAGGTGTCGCTCGTCAACGACGGACCGGTGACCATCTGCATGGACACCAAGAACAAGGAGTGAAACAAGGCACAAAACTGGCACAACGCTGCCGGAAAAGGTTGCCGGAAAAGAACACGAATGAAGAAATACATAAAGGAAATAAAGATTTCGGGCTTGCTCCTGATGCTCCTGGGCATCATCAGTTACCGTCTTTTCAGTCTTCAGGCTGGAGTATGGATGTGCATCATAGGCATTGCCCTGTGGATGGTGGAGATTGTCTACAAAGCGCTCAACTGGGAGGAATATCGCAAGGACAACACTCAGAACATCATCATCATGATATTGGTTATTGTGCTGCTCCTGGGCAGCTATTTCATGGCTACAAGATGACAATAAAGGAAGCACAACTGGCTGTAGACCAGTGGATTAAGGAATATGGAGTGCGCTATTTCAGCGAACTCACAAACATGGCTGTGCTCACCGAAGAGGTGGGCGAACTGGCAAAAATCATGGCCCGACGATATGGTGAACAGTCGTGGAAACCGTCCGACGAACGAGCTAAGGACAACGGGCAACAGGCTCTTGGCGACGAAATGGCCGACGTGCTCTGGGTGCTGCTCTGTCTGGCCAACCAAACAGGCGTAGACCTGACGGAAGAAATGCATAAGAACCTGGAAAAGAAGACATTACGCGATAAAGAGAGACACAAGAACAATGAAAAATTGAAGACAAAATAACTAAGAATAAAGACAGAATAACAGAAGAACAGATTTTTCTTAAAGACAGAAGAACAGTTTTCTTAAAGACAGAAGAACAGAAGAACAGATTCAAATAACAAAAAATATACGGAATATGGCAGAACATCATCATGAACATGAGCATCATCATGCTCAACCCGTGAGCCAAATTGAGGAGGCTCTGAAGAAGTATAACCTTGACATCACCGACGAACAGGTGAGGGAGGCCGTGCAGAAAATCATTGCCGAAAAGGTGCATGAGAACGACACGGTGGAGGTGAAGAAATTCCTGATGGGAAGCGTGGAACTGACAACGCTGAAGACCACCGACAGCGAAACATCGGTCATGGCCTTCACGGAGAAGGTGAACCAGTTTGAGGAACAGTACCCCACCCTGCCCCATGTGGCCACCATCTGCGTCTACCCCAAGTTTGCCAAGGTAGTGAGCGAAACGCTTGAGGTTGAGGGCGTTGAGGTGGCTTGCGTCAGTGGTTCGTTTCCCTCGTCGCAGAGCCTGATCGAGGTGAAAACGGTGGAAACATCGCTGGCCATCAAGGACGGCGCCACCGAAATTGACATCGTGATGCCTGTGGGCTCGTTTCTGGAGGGCGACTACGACACCGTGATAGACGAAATTCAGCAGCAGAAGGAGGCTTGCGGCGAACACGACATGAAGGTAATCCTGGAAACAGGATGCCTGAAGACGGCCAAGAACATCAAGATTGCCTCGATTCTGTCGATGTATGCCGGTGCCGACTACATCAAGACTTCAACTGGAAAACTGGAACCGGCTGCAACACCGGAGGCTGCCTACGTGATGTGCCAGGCCATCAAGGAATACTACGACCAGACGGGCATCATGATTGGATTCAAGCCTGCCGGCGGACTGAACACGGTCATGGACGCTCTCATCTACTACACCATCGTGAAAGAGGTGCTGGGCGAGAAATGGCTCACTAACAAATACCTGCGACTGGGCACCAGCCGACTGGCTAACATGCTGCTGAGCGAAGTGGTAGGGGAAGAAACCAAATTCTTCTGAGACATAGTATCGGGGTTAAAGACATAATAACAGAAGAACAGATGTCTTTTGTTCGTATGTTATGATGTCTTTTTATTCGTATGTTATGATGTCTTTAACCCCGATATTATGTCTTTAAACGGTGCGTTGAACGACGTAGTCAACGTAGGCGGTAAGGGCCGATCTTATTTTTTCGTCGGTCACGTTTTCATCAATATAATCCTGACACTTCTGATGGAAAAGCTGCATGCGCTGTTCGGCGTATTCAATGCCACCGGACTGCTTGGCAAACTCCACCAAAACGGCAATTTCATCGGTGTTCACCCCACCCCGTTTCACCTTGAGTGCCAGCTTCATCATCGACTCCATGTGGTGATTGTTCAGGGCGTAGATCACAGGCAGTGTCAGCTTGCCTTCGGCCATGTCGTTGCCAGTAGGCTTGCCAATCTCCTTTGAGTCGAAATAGTCGAAGATGTCGTCGCGAATCTGGAACATGATGCCCAGGTTCTGCCCGAACTGTCCCGCCAGCATCACCTGTTCCTCGGTGGCGCCAGCCGAGAGCGCACCGATGGTCGCACAAGCCTCGAAGAGCGCCGCCGTCTTGTTCTTGATAATCTGATAGTACACCTCTTCGCTGATTTCCTGGTTCTGAATGTTGGAGAGTTGCAGAATCTCGCCAGCTGCCAGTGTTCTGCCCAGTTCGGCCAGATATTCCACAATGCGCTGGTTGCCCGTCTTCGAGATGTGCAGGAGAGCCGTAGAAAGAATATAGTCGCCCACGAGCACGGCCACCTTGTTGTCGTAGGTGGCATTGACGCTTGCCTGTCCACGTCGCTCCGCGCTCTCGTCCACCACGTCGTCGTGAACCAGTGAGGCCGTGTGCAGCAGCTCAAGACCCACGGCAGCATGCTGCGTGACAGCCGACACCCTGCCATAGTTCTGTGCAACCAGCAAGATGAGCATGGGGCGCATGCGCTTGCCGCCACGCTGGCGAATGTGCTTCAGAGCCTGTTCCAACAAGCCGTTGTGATAGGTCAGCGACTGGTTGAAAAGTTCGATGAAATCGAGCAAATCGTGCTCAATGGGTTGCTTAATGAGCTTCAGATAATCCATAATACGGTGAAAATTTGATACAAAATTAGTGAAAAGTTCGTGATAATGGAAAATTTTTTAGTAATTTTACACGAAAATTCTGAAACTATTATGAACCGACTCTTCCTATTAGATGCCTACGCGCTCATCTACCGTTCGTATTATGCGTTCATCAAGAACCCCCGCATCAACTCAAAAGGTCTGAACACCTCGGCCATCATCGGCTTTGTGAACACGCTGCAAGAAGTGCTGGAAAAAGAGCATCCCACGCACATTGGCGTGGCCTTCGACCCCCACGGACCCACCTTCCGCAGCGACGCCTTCCCCGACTACAAGGCGCAACGCGAAAAGACTCCCGAGGACATTACCAAGGCTGTGCCCATCATCAAGGAGTTGCTCGCAGCATGGAACATTCCCGTGCTGCAGGTCGACGGCTTCGAAGCCGACGACGTCATTGGCACACTGGCCACCCAGCTCTCACAAGCTGATGGCACCGCCACGGCTGTTGACGCCACCACCCCGACTGTTGACGCCAGCCCCTCGTCGCCGGAAACAGCCCCCACCCCACTTCAGGTCTTCATGCTCACGCCCGACAAGGACTACGGACAGCTGGTGAGCGACCGCGTGTTCATCTACCGACCACGCCACGGCGGAGGCTACGAGGTGATGGGGCCAAAGGAGGTGTGTGCAAAGTATGGTATCGAAAAGACCAGCCAGGTCATCGACCTGCTGGCACTGATGGGCGACTCGGCCGACAACTTCCCAGGCTGTCCGGGCGTGGGCGAGAAGACAGCCGTGAAACTCATCAACGAGTTTGGCAACGTGGACAACCTGCTGCAGAGCACCAACGAGCTGAAGGGGGCACTGAAGAAAAAAGTGGAAGACCACGTGGACGACATTCGCATGAGCTACTTCCTGGCCACAATCAAAACCGACGTTCCCATCCAGACCACACTCGACCAACTGGAACTGCGACAGCCCGACGAGGAAAAACTGGGAAAACTGTTCGAGGAACTGGAGTTTAAGACCCTGAGCAACCGCATTCTTAAAAAACCTGAAAAGACGCAAAAACCTGCAAACGGACAACTCTCTCTCTTTGAAGAATTTCCGACCGACGGGCAGGTCGACACAAAATTTTCGAGTTTTGAGAGCCTTAAAACCACACCTCACAACTACTATCTCGTTGATAATGAGGGAGAAATGCAGAGAATTTTTTCGATTTTCAAGACAAAAAAAATTCTCAGTCTAGACACAGAGACCACTTCTACCAGTCCCATCGACGCCGAATTGGTGGGATTGAGCTTCTCAACAGAGCCTCACGAGGCATTTTACGTGCCCATTTCGGCCAATCGTGAAGAAGCGTTAAAAGTTCTCAATATTTTCAAACCCCTCTATGAAGACCCCGAAATTCTGAAGGTGGGACAGAACATCAAGTACGATCTTGAAGTTTTAAGAAATTATAACATTGAGCTGTCAGGGCCCATGTGGGACACCATGATAGCCCACTATCTCATTCAGCCCGAACTGCGTCACAACATGGACTTCATGGCCGAAGCCTACCTGAAGTATCAAACGGTGCACATAGACGAGCTCATCGGGCCACGCGGAAAGAACCAGCGCTCCATGCGCGACCTTGCCCCGGAACAGGTCTACGAGTATGCCTGCGAAGATGCCGACATCACACTGCAGCTGAAAAACTGCCTGGAGCCCATGCTGCGCGAGCACAATTGCGAACAGCTGTTCTACGACATGGAGATGCCCCTGATGCCGGTACTGGCCGAGATGGAGATGAACGGCGTGTGCCTGGACACCCAGTCGCTGCAGCAGACGTCGAAAGACCTGACCACGCGCATGAACGAAATAGAGGCGCGCATCTACGAACTGGCGGGCGAACGCTTCAACATTTCGTCGCCAAAACAGGTGGGCGACATCCTGTTTGGCAAGATGAAAATCATAGAAAAGCCCAAGAAGACCAAGACGGGACAGTACGTCACCTCGGAAGAGGTGCTCACCCAGCTGCAGGGCAAGCACGAAATAGTGGCCAAGATACTGGCCTTCAGGGGATTGAAGAAACTGCTCTCTACCTACGTGGACAACCTGCCAACGCTCATCAACCCCCGAACGGGCCACATACACACGTCGTTCAACCAGTGCATCACGGCCACGGGACGCCTCTCGTCAAGCGATCCCAACCTGCAGAACATTCCCGTGCGCGGCGAAGACGGCAAGGAAATTCGCAAAGCCTTCGTGCCCGAACCTGGCTGCCTGTTCTTCTCGGCCGACTACAGTCAGATAGAGCTGCGCGTGATGGCCCACCTGAGTGGCGACGAAAACATGATTCGCGTCTTCACCCAGGGCCACGACCTGCACGCCGCCACGGCTTCCACCATCTATAAAAAACCCATCGACGAGGTGACACGCGACGAGCGAACGAAGTCGAAACGCGCCAACTTCGGCATCATCTACGGCATCACCGTCTTCGGCCTGGCCGAGCGACTCGACATCAGCCGCGACGAGGCCAAACTGCTCATCGACGGCTTCTTCGACACCTTCCCCAAGGTGAAGGACTACATGGAGCAAGCCAAGGCCGAGGCACGCCGCCAGGGCTACGTGACCACCCTCTTCGGCCGCCGCCGCTATCTTTCCGACATCAACTCGCAGAACGCCACCGTGCGCGGCTTTGCCGAGCGCAACGCCATCAACGCCCCCATACAGGGCACGGCGGCCGACATCATCAAGGTGGCCATGATTCGCATATACCGGCGCTTCAAGGCCGAAGGCATACGCTCAAAGATGATTCTGCAAGTGCATGACGAACTGAACTTCTCCGTGCTGCCAGAAGAGAAAGAGCGCGTGGAGAAGATTGTGCTGGAAGAGATGCAGCACGCCTTCCAAATGCAGGTGCCACTGGTGGCCGACAGCGGCTTTGGCCAGAACTGGCTGGAGGCACACTAACAGCCGCCCCCAGACAGGCCGAGGCATTGCCTCGGCTTACGGGACAGAAGAAAGAAAACAAACCAACAGAAAAAGGGGAAAGAGCGATAGAAGAAAGAAAACAAACCAACAGAAAAAGGGGAAAGAGCGATAGAAGAGAGAGAAAACAAACCAACAGAAAAAGGGGAAAGAGCGATAGAAGAGAGAGAAAACAAACCAACAGAGAAAGAAAAAAGAGAGACAAAAAAAAGAAAACAAACCAACAGAAAAAGGGGAAAGAGCGATAGAAAGGAAAGAAACAAACCAACAGAAAAAGGGGAAAGAGCGATGGAAGAGAGAGAAAACAGAACAACAGAAAAAGGGGAAAGAGCGATGGAAAGGAGAGAAAACAGAGGGACAGAAAAGGGGGAAAGGGAGATGGAAAGGAAAGAAAAAACAACAGAAAAAGGGGAAAGAGCGATGGAAGAGAGAGAAAACAGAACAACAGAAAAAAGGGAAAGGGTGATGGAAGAGAGAGAAAACAAACCAACAGAAAAAAGACCAAGAGCGATGGAAGAGAGAGAAAACAGAGAGACAGAAAAAGGAGAAAAACCAATGGAGATGAAGGACAACAGCCACAAGACTTGGGCCACAGGGAAGAAGGCATCGATGAAGCGACGGTGCGAGCCACACAACTATAACGAAAGGGGCATCTATATGCTGACACTCTGCACCGAAGGACGACGGCCGATGCTGGGCACACTGAAAGGCAATCCTGATGAAAAGGAGGGCCCTGACAGCCCCAACGTAGAGCTGTCGGCACTGGGCTGGGAGGTGCTAGCTTGCTGGAAGAACATCCCGACGTTTTTCCCTGCCATCAGGCTGCTGAAACTTTGCATCATGCCCGACCATATTCATGGGGTGCTCTTCGTAACGGAAAAGATGGAACGACATCTGGGACATGTGGTCAATGGGTTCAAGGTGGGCACGAGAAAGGCGGCAATGAGACTGGGGGTGATTGCAGCGCCAGTGGCGCAACCAACAGGACAGGATGGGCTCAGACCGCACAGCAAACACAGCGAGCATGGGGTGTTGTGGGAGCCAGGGTATAACGACCGCATCCTGCTGAGAAAAGGACAACTGGAACGCATGCTGGCCTATCTTGACGACAACCCACGACGGCTGCTCATAAAACGAAAACACCCGGAGTTCTTCACCCGTCTGGGCACTGTTCAGACCGCAGGCATGGCTATGGAAGCCATGGGCAACCGCTTCCTCCTGGACAATCCCATCAAGATACAGGTGCAGTGCTCGCGCAGTCTTTACCCACAGGAGATAGAACAACAGAAAGAAAGCCTGCTGCAACAGGCTGCCGACAATGGGGCAGTTGTCGTATCGCCATGCATCAGTCCCGGCGAACAACAGATTGCCACTGCGGCCCTGAGCGAAGGACTGCCCCTCATCGTACTGCTGCTCAACGGCTTTCCACCGTTCTTCAAGCCCCAGCCCCGCTATCTTGAAGCCTGCTCTGAAGGGCGGTTACTGATGTTGGCCCCCTACCCTTTCCAAAACGAGAAGATTGAACACATGCGACAACGATGCCTCCAGCTGAACAGCCTGGCCTCGGCCATCTGTCACAACTGAGCCTCCGTTGCGTTGCAACGGGGGCTCTATTGCATCACAACGGGGCCTCTATTGCATCGCAACGGGGCCTCTATTGCAACATAACGGGGCCTCTATTGCAACATAACAGGGCCCCCGTTGCAACATAATCAGGCGCTGGTTTTGGAAGTGTCAGAAATTATTGCTACCTTTGCACCCAGAATTTAAACGTTTAAGCAAAGAAAATGGCATTAAAATGTGGTATCGTGGGACTTCCCAATGTGGGAAAGTCCACGCTTTTCAACTGTCTGTCGAGTGCCAAGGCACAGGCAGCAAACTTCCCTTTCTGTACGATTGAGCCCAACGTGGGCGTGATTACCGTGCCCGACGAGCGACTGACCCGTCTGGCCGAACTGGTGCATCCAGGCCGCATCGTGCCCGCCACGTGCGAAATTGTAGACATTGCCGGACTGGTGAAGGGTGCCTCGAAGGGCGAGGGCCTGGGCAACAAGTTCCTGGGAAACATTCGCGAGACTGACGCCATCATACACGTGCTGCGCTGTTTTGAAGACGAGAACATCACCCACGTAGACGGCACCATCGACCCCATACGCGACAAGGAAATCATCGACACCGAGCTGCAGCTGAAGGACCTGGAGACCATCGAGAGCCGACTGGCCAAGACCGAGAAGGCCGCTGCCGCCGGCAACAAGGAAGCCAAGGTGGAGGCCACCGTGCTCAAAGCCTATAAAGAAGTGCTGGAGCAGGGCAAGAACGCCCGCATCGTGGAGTTCGACACCAAGGAAGAGCAAGACTGCGCCCGCCAGCTGTTCCTGCTCACCAGCAAGCCCGTGCTCTATGTGTGCAACGTGGGCGAGCAGGATGCCAAGAGCGGCAACGAGTGGACACAGAAGGTGGAGGCCCTGGCCCGCGAAGAGGGCGCCGAGGCCATGATCATTGCCGCCAAGACCGAGGAAGACATAGCCGAACTGGAGTCGTATGACGACAAGCAGCTGTTCCTGGAAGAGCTGGGACTGGAGGAGAGCGGCGTGAACCGCCTGATCAAGAAAGCCTACGCCCTGCTGAACCTGGAGACGTTCATCACCGCCGGCGAAATGGAGGTGAAAGCCTGGACCTACAAGCGTGGCTGGAAGGCCCCGCAGTGTGCCGGCGTGATCCACACCGACTTCGAGAAGGGCTTCATCCGCGCCGAGGTCATCAAGTATGCCGACTACCTGCAGTATGGCTCCGAAGCCGCCGTGCGCGAGGCCGGCAAGCTGGCCGTGGAGGGCAAGGACTACGTGGTGCAGGACGGCGACATCATGCACTTCCGGTTTAATGTTTAATTTTTTCGGGATACCGGAATACCGGAATACCGGAATACCGCAGCGGAATAACGAAATCCCGAAACAACGACAAAAAAAAACATGGATACCCTTCTTTACATCGTCTGGAACCCCTCCATCGAGGCTTTCCACATCGGGCCGCTGGCCTTCCGTTGGTATTCACTGTGCTGGCTGGTGGGCCTGCTGCTGGCCTACCTGGTGGTGAAGTGGCTCTACAAAGACCAGAAACTGAGCGACGAGAAGTTCGACCCGCTCTTCATCTACTGTTTCCTGGGCATCCTCATCGGAGCCCGTCTGGGCCACTGCATCTTCTATCAGCCCGACTATTTCCTCACCTCAGCCAAGGGGTTCGTTGAGATGCTGCTGCCCATCCACATCGACCCGCAAGGCTCGTGGCATATAACAGGCTATCAGGGACTGGCCAGCCACGGCGGCACGCTGGGCCTCATCCTGGCCCTGCTGCTCTACGTGAAGCGCTGGAAAGTGCCCGTGTGGCAGGTGCTCGACAACATTGCCATTGCCACCGGCACCACCGCCTGCTTCATCCGGCTGGGCAACCTGATGAACTCCGAAATCATTGGCCGCGCCACCGACGTGCCCTGGGCCTTCATCTTCGAGCGTGTGGACCAGCTGCCACGCCACCCCGCACAGCTCTACGAAGCCCTGGCCTACGCCCTGCTGTTCGTCATCATGCTGTGCATTTACAAAGCAGACAGCTCAGAAACTCAAAAACTCAAAAACTCAGAAACTCAAAAACTCGGCACCGGCTTCTACTTCGGACTGTGTCTCACCTACATCTTCCTGTTCCGTTTCTTCATCGAGTTCACCAAGGAGGTGCAGGAAGACTTCGAGGAAGCACTGCTCTTCGACATGGGCCAGCTGCTCTCCGTGCCCTTCGTCGTTGTGGGCGTGTGGTGCATGGTCAAGGGTCTGAAACGCTCTGAAAGGCAATAAAAAACATCTGTGCCATGACGAAAGCTAAACAACAGAACAATAAAAACATCCATGCCATGACAAGCGCGAAACAACACAACAGCATTGTCGCGCTGCTTGCAGCACTCTTCTGCCTCAACGCATACGCCAACAATGCCGACTCGGTGCTGCAACGGCAGTATCTGAACTTCAAAAACAGCACACAGCCCACGCTGGCACTGAAGCAAGCCAACGAGCTGCAACAGCAACTGCAGGCCGAGGGTGAAGACGACTACACCCCACTCTACCCCTTCATGGGGGCGGCCTATGAGAGCCATGGCTGTCTTCGCATGGCCCGCAACTACTATGAAAAGGCCATCGACAACCTGGATGCCGACCAGACAGCACTGCACATGGATGCCTGTGCCCGCATGGCCCGGCTGCTCATGCTGAGCAACCCCGTAGAAGCCCGCGTGTGGAACAACAAGCTGATGCAGCAAAGTGCCACGCTGTCGCCCGACTATCACCAAGTGGCACTCTTCGTCAACGGCATGATCTGCCTGGCCGTGGGCAACCAATACGACTTCAGCCAAGCCTTCGAAGCCTACATGGACCACCGCAAACAGCACAAGTCGCTCGACAACTACGGACTGGAAATGATGCAAATGGGCCAGCTGGCCTTTCAGGGACAATATGCCGAAGCCATGCAACTGCTGCAGCAGGCAACCACCATGGCCGGCACCGGCCAGCTGGGACTCATCGATGCCCGCATGCTGCTGTGCCGCATGATGAACCGCCCCGACCTGGCACTGCAGTGGCAACAGCAGCGCAGCGACTGCGTGGACTCGCTCTTCGCCATCATGCTCGACACCAATCTGGACCAAATCTATGCCGCCGCCGGCGTGGGACAGGCACAGGCCAAGGCCACCAAGGAACACGAGCGACTGCTGCTGAGCATACTCATCCTGACGCTGCTCATCAGTCTCATGCTCACGGGCTGGACATGGTATGTGCGCCGCAACCGCAGCGAACTGCGCCAGACCAACGACCAGCTGCGCTCGGCACTGGCCATGGCCGAAGAAGGACAGAAGATGAAGAGCGAGTTCGTGCGCTCCGTGAGCCACGAAATTCGCACGCCGCTCAATGCCATCAGTGGCTTCAACGACCTGCTGAACACGCCCGGACTGGAACTGCCCGAGGAAGAGCGCGCCGACCTGGTGCAGCGCATCAAGGACAACGTGAAGGCCATCACCAAGATTATTGACGACATGCTGCGAATGGCCGACAAGGAATCGAACGAGTTCAACCCACACTCGGGCCACATCTACTGCAACAAGTTCCTCTCAACCGTTCTCTACAGCTATCGCAGCCACGTGAGTGCCAACATCGAGCTCAGCTACACCACGCGCGTCATCAACCGCTTCCAGATTGCCACCAGCGAGGACGGACTGCGCAAAATACTGGACCAGCTCATACAGAACGCCATCAAGTTTACCACCCATGGCGAAATAAACGTGAACTGCGAGACCAGCGAAGACGGCAACAACCTGTTCATCAGCGTGAGCGACACAGGCAAAGGCATAGCCAAGGAGAACCAAGACAAGGTGTTTGAAGGCTTCTACAAGGAGAACGCCTTCGAACCAGGCATAGGGCTGGGACTGGCCCTGAGCAAGAAGATTGCACAAAAACTGGGCGGCGACCTCTTCATTGACAAAGACTACACGCGTGGTGCCCGCTTTGTGCTCTCACTGCCCGTTGAAAACTGAGTGGCAAGAGAGGGCCGCCATCATGCACGCAATGCTGGCCCTCTCTTGCCACTCACCGACTACAGAATTTTCTTTATATCGTTCAGCTTGTTCAGCGCTTCCATGGGCGTCAGGTTGTCGATGTCGAGGCCCAGCAGCTCGTCGCGAATCTGCGAAAGCACCGGATCGTCGAGCTGGAAGAACGAAAGCTGCATGCCCTCGCGGCTGTCGGCTATCTGACTGGTGGGCTTTCCGGCCTTGCCCACCCCGCTGTTGTCGGCCTCCAGCTGCTTCAGAATCACGCCGGCCCGCTTCACGATGGAGCGCGGCATGCCCGCAATGTCGGCCACGTGTATGCCGAACGAGTGCTCCGAGCCGCCCCGTTCCAGCTTGCGCAGGAAGATCACGCGGCCATCTACCTCCTTCACGCTCACATTGTAGTTCTTGATGCGCGAAAAGTTCTTCTCCATCTCGTTCAGCTCGTGGTAGTGCGTGGCAAAGAGCGTGCGGGCCCGTGCCTTGGGCGTTTCGTGCAAATACTCCACAATGGCCCATGCAATGCTGATGCCGTCGTAAGTAGACGTGCCGCGTCCCAGCTCGTCGAAGAGCACCAGCGACTTGGGCGACACGTTGTTCAGGATGTTCGAAGCCTCGGTCATTTCGACCATGAACGTCGATTCGCCCAGCGAAATATTGTCTGAAGCCCCCACACGCGTGAAAATCTTGTCCACCAGGCCAATGCGTGCCGACTGTGCCGGCACGAAGCATCCCACCTGTGCCAGCAGCACGATGAGGGCCGTCTGGCGTAGCAGGGCCGACTTACCAGCCATGTTGGGCCCCGTGATGATCATGATTTGCTGGTGGTCGTTGTCCAGCCTGATGTCGTTGGGCACATACTGTTCGTCGACGGGCAGCTGCGTCTCGATCACGGGGTGGCGGCCCTGGCAGATGTCAATCACCTCGCTCTCGTCGATCACCGGTCGCACGTAGTGGTGCTCTTCGGCCGTCTTGGCAAAGCCCAGCAGGCAGTCCAGACGGGCCAGCTGCGTGGCATTGACCTGTATTTGCGGAATGTACTGCTGAATGTCGCTCACCAGCTGTGCAAACAACTGCGCCTCCAGGCTCAGAATCCTGTCTTCGGCCCCCAGAATTTTCTCCTCATATTCCTTCAACTCCTGTGTGATGTAGCGTTCGGCCTGTGCCAGTGTCTGCTTGCGCACCCATTCGGCAGGCACCTTGTCCTTATAGGTGTTGCGCACCTCCAGGTAGTAGCCAAACACGTTGTTGTAGCCAATCTTGAGCGACTGAATGCCCGTCTGGCTGGCCTCCCGTTCCTGAATCTGCAGCAGGTAGTCCTTGCCCGAATAGGCAATGTTGCGCAGCTCGTCGAGCTCGGCGCTCACGCCCTGTCGCACCACCCCACCCTTCTGCACCAGCTGTGGCGGGTCGGGCATCACCTCGCGGTCAATGCGGTCGCGAATCTGCTCGCAGGGCTGCAGCTGCTGGCCTATCTTTGAAATCTGGTCATTCCCCTTTTCTTCGGTCGACAACAGGCACGCCTGCTTGATTTGCTCCACGGCCTGCAGTGCCACCTTGAGCTGCACCACCTCGCGCGGACTCACCCTTCCCACGGCCACCTTCGATATGATGCGCTCCAGGTCGCCCACCCGTTGCAGCTGTTCGTCGACGGTCTGTCTGAACTGCGGCATGCGGAAGAAATAGTCCACCACGTCCTGTCGCTCCTCGATGGGCTTGCAGTCCTTGAGCGGAAACACCAACCAGCGGCGCAGCAGTCGGCTGCCCATGGGCGACACCGTGCGGTCTATCACGTCGAGCAGCGAGCGCCCGTCGTCCTGCATGGGCTGCACCACCTCGAGCGAGCGCAGGGTGAACTTGTCCAGTCTCACGTATTTCTCGGCTTCGATGCGTGCCAGCTGCGTGATGTGGCCAATCTGCGTGTGCTGCGTCAGTTCCAGGTATTGCAGAATGGCTCCTGCGGCACTGATGCCGCTGCGCAGATGCTCCACGCCGAAGCCCTTGAGCGACTTCACGCCGAAGTGTCGCAGCAGTCGCTGGTGCGACGTTTCGAAGGAGAAGGCCCACTCATCGAGCTCGAAGGTGACGTAGCGCGAACCGAAGCAGCGCTCAAAGTCCTTCTTGTGGCTGCTGTCGAAGAGCACCTCCTTGGGCTGAAAGTTGCCCAGCAGCTTCTCCACATAGTCGACAGTGCCCTCGCCCGTGAGAAACTCGCCTGTCGAGATGTCGAGAAAAGCCACGCCATAGGCCCCCTTGCCAAAGTTCACCGCTGCCAGGAAGTTGTTCTCCTTGTAGTTCAGCACGTTGTCGCCCATGGCCACGCCCGGCGTCACCAGTTCGGTGATGCCGCGCTTCACCAGTTTCTTCGTCAGCTTGGGGTCTTCCAGCTGGTCGCAGATGGCCACGCGCTTTCCGGCCCTGATGAGCTTGGGCAGATAGGTGTCGAGCGCATGATGCGGAAATCCGGCCATCTCGTCGCCCTTGCCCCCTGCC
This sequence comes from uncultured Prevotellaceae bacterium, assembly GCA_902770845.1. GTDB lineage: Bacteria > Bacteroidota > Bacteroidia > Bacteroidales > Bacteroidaceae > Prevotella. The sequence goes on along the minus strand of CACXUV010000031.1, from coordinate 18,450 downwards.
CCATTGTTGCGCTTGGTCAGGGTGATGCCCAGTATGCGCGATGCAATGACGGCATCGTCGCAATAGGTTTCATAGAAGTCGCCGCAGCGAAACAGCAGCACCGCATCGGGGTGCTTCTTCTTCAGGTCGAAGAACTGCTGCATCATGGGCGTGAGCTGTCCGTCTTTCTTTGCCATATTGAGTTTGTGAGTTTGTGAGTTTTTGAGTTTATGAGTTTATGAGTTCAGAGACTGAAAAAACCTCTGTGACTCAGTGCCTCTGTGGTGAAACTATTTTTCGGCTTTGCTTTCATTATTTGAAAAGTTTGCTGCAAAGTTACAAACTTTTTTCGTAAGAATGCTTAAAACGGGGGCCTAATTGTTGGCAGTTTGGAAAAGATTAAGTAGCTTTGCAGCCGAAAATAATTACATTACGTAAATGACATTTACAGAACAAGCTAACAAAATCTTTTGTCAGGTTATCAAGGACTACCACCTTACCGATAATGTCGACACACCCATTCACAATCCCTACGAGCGCAACACGATAGACTACAACCTCTATCTGAAGTGCTGGATTGACACCGTGCAGTGGCATTACGAAGACATCATTCGCGATCCCCACATCGACCCCATCGAGGCACTGGCCCTGAAGCGGCGCATTGACCACTCGAACCAGGACCGCACCGACCTGGTGGAGCAGATCGACACCTACTTCCGCCAGCTCTACGCCATGGTGAAGCCGCAGCCCGACGCCCGGCTGAACACCGAGAGCCCGGCCTGGGCCGTAGACCGGCTGAGCATCCTGGCCCTGAAGATTTATCACATGCAGGAGCAGGCCAACCGCACCGATGCCACCGAAGAGCACCGCCAGCGCTGCCGCATGAAGCTCGACGTGCTGCTGGAGCAGCAGCACGACCTCTCGACCGCCATCGACCAGTTGCTCGACGACTATGAGCAGGGCCGCAAGGTGATGAAGGTGTACCGACAAATGAAAATGTATAACGACCCCAGCACCAATCCGGTGCTCTACAAGAAGTGAAGCGCGACCACCTTCTCATCATTCGCTTCTCGGCACTGGGCGACGTGGCCATGCTGGTGCCCATTGTCTGGACGCTGGCCCAGCAGTATCCGGCACTGCGCATCACGGTGCTAAGCCGCCCCATGATGCGCCCGCTGTTCGACGACCTGGCACCCAACGTGAACTTCATGGCGGCCGACCTGAAGCAGGAGTATCACGGCATGAAGGGACTGAACGCCCTGTACCGCCGACTGGTGGCCAAACAGCCCACCCACATTGCCGACATGCACTCGGTGCTGCGCAGCGAATATCTGCGCATGCGCTTCAACCTGGGACACTATCGCGTGGCCCACATCGACAAGCACCGCAGTCAGCGGCGACTGCTGGTGGCCCCAGAGCCCCGCAAGCAGCTCAAGCCGCTGCCCACGGCCTTCCAGAACTATCAGGAAGTGCTCAGCAAACTGGGCTTCCCCATCGACCTGCAGGCCCACCACTTCAGCTCCATCTTCCCGCCCGAAGGGGGCAACCTGAACCTGCTGCCCAAGGCCATCGGCCCCAAGCGGCAGTGGGAGCAGTGGATTGGCGTGGCACCCTTTGCCGCCCACCGTGGCAAGGTGTACCCACCGGAGCGCATGCGCCGCACCGTGCAGCTGCTATGCCAGCGCTACCCCCAGGCGCGCATCTTCCTCTTTGGGCGCGGCCACCAGGAAGAAGACATCTTCGGCCAGTGGACCCACGACATGCCGCAGTGCCTCTACGCGGGCCAGCATCTGGAGAACATCTATCAGGAGCTCATCCTGATGAGCCACCTCGACGTGATGCTGTCGATGGACTCGGCCAACCAGCACCTGGCCTCGCTCACCGCCACACCCGTGGTCACCGTGTGGGGAGCCACCCACCACTATGCCGGCTTCATGGGCTGGAACCAGAACGAAAGCCACATCGTGGCGCTCAACCTGCCCTGCAGACCGTGCAGCATCTACGGCCGCAAGCCTTGTCTGCGCGGCGACTATGCCTGCATGGAGGGCATCACACCCGAAATGATTATCGAGAGAATAAACCAAGTATTAACTAAAAACCAACAAGCACAACAATGAAAAAGTATGTATGCGACGTATGCGGCTACGTGTACGACCCCGAAGTGGGCGATCCCGACAGCGGCATTGCTCCCGGCACTGCCTTCGAAGACATTCCCGAAGACTGGGTGTGCCCCATCTGCGGAGTGGGCAAGGGCGACTTCTCTGAGGAATAACCACCAGTGAAGCCGACCAAAAGAAATTAGCACAAAGCAAAGACCACTGAAAGAAATCTTATTTGAAAGAAATCTGCATGGTCTTTATTTGAAAGAAATTGGAATAATAAGAATAATTTTTCCCCTCCGGCGCAAGCCAATTATTCT
>CACXUV010000031.1:0-16014 GCA_902770845.1 uncultured Prevotellaceae bacterium | reverse complement strand
GAATAATAAGAATAATTTTTCCCCTCCGGCGCAAGCCAATTATTCTCATTATTCCAATTTCTTTCAATTTAATAACCACCAGTGAAGCCGACCGAAAGATATTAGCACAAAGCAAAGACCACTGAAAGAAATCTTATTTGAAAGAAATCTGCATGGTTTTTATTTGAAAAAAATTGGAATAATAAGAATAATTTTTTCCCTCCGGCGCAAGCCAATTATTCTCATTATTCCAATTTCTTTCAATTTATTTGTTGTCATTTCATTCAACCGACTGCTGGAATTTCTTTCCTGACTTTTTCCTACAGCAGGAGGCTGCGGGCAAAGCTGTAGATGATGATGCCGGCCGTGACGCTCACGTTCATGGAGTGCTTGGTGCCCAGCTGCGGAATTTCAAGACAGCCGTGGCTGGCGTCGATCACTTCCTGGTGGACACCCTTCACCTCGTTGCCCAGCACCACGGCATACTTGCAGTTGCGGTGGGGCTCGAACGAGGGCAGGAGCGTGCTGCCCTCGGCCTGCTCGACGCTGAGCACGGTGTAGCCCTGGTCCCGGAGCTGTTCAACGGCCTGTAGCGCCGTGTCGCAGTATTGCCACGCCACGCTGTCTTCGGCCCCCAGTGCCGTCTTGTGAATCTCGGGGTGGGGTGGGGTGGCGGTGATGCCGCACAGCACTATTTTCTCTACACGGAAGGCATCGCTGGTGCGAAACACGCTTCCCACGTTGTACATCGACCTGACGTCGTCGAGCACCACCACCAGCGGCAGCTTACTGGCCTCATGAAACTGCTGCACCGTGAGGCGCTGCATCTCTATCGTTCTCAGTTTTCTCATACGTGGGTGCAAAATTACAGCCTTTCCGGCTCATCTGCAAGAAAATCGCTACTCTTTTTCTGTTTTCCGCACGGCACGTCACGGTGGCGGCCAGCAGCAGCAGGCTGTCGGCGGCCTCGCGCAACGGAGGCCCTATTGCACTGCAACGGAGGCCCCGTTGCAACACAACGAGGGCCCCGTTGCAGCGTAACGGAGCCCTCGTTGTGAAAATATGTTTTGCGCCACTGCTACTTCACCAGCACCTTGCGGCCCTCAGCGATGTAGAGACCCTTGCGCAGCGTGTTGACGCGCTGTCCGGAGAGGGTGAACACGGCATTGCTCTTGGCAGCACGGGCAGCGACGCTCTTCACGCCAGCCTCCTGGCCGTCAACGATGTAGTTGCTCACGCCCTTGAGGCCCACCACGGTGAAGTATTTCTCGATCTTGCCGAAGAGCATCACCTCCTTGCCAATGATCGAGGGGTTGTCCTTCACGTTCAGTGCAGCACGCACGGCATTGTTGGGCAGCTGCACGGGCACCACCTCGTCGAACTGGGTTGCGCCGGCCTGTGCGGCCAGGGCCAGATTGGTGACCACCGTGTCGACCAGGTTGTTGCTGTTGTTCAGTGCACCCACCACGATGCCCTTCACCCAGACGCTGTCCTTGAAGTCGTCGAGCTTGTTGGCACTGAGCTGCTTCAGGTCGCTCACCAGGTAGGGGTTCTGCTGCGAGCCGTCGCCCACGAGCTCAACCACCACCGTGTCTTCCTTGATTTCGCCGCCGCCGGCCAGCGTGGCAGCCGTGATCACCAGTTCGGGTCCATAGCTGTTGCCGCCGTCGTACATCAGTCCGGTGAGGTCGTAGAGCGTGCCGTCGTCCTTCAGCTTGTCGAGCAGACCCAGCTGGAAGCGGTCGTACAGGGCCACCTGGTCTTCGCCGCCCACGGCCTTCTTGTCCTTATAGGCCACGCCCTTGAACACCACCAGGTCGCAGTAGTAGGAAGCTGCCTCGTCAAGGCCGATGTCGCGGGGCTGCACGTCGGTTGCCGGGCCCACGGTCAGTGTGGCAGCATTGGTCTGCTCGCTCTTGAGCAGTGCAAAGCCGAAGCCCGAACGCTTGCCGCGCTTGCCGGTGATGGTGCCGTTGAGCAGCTGTCCGGCCTGGGCGTCGATGCCCAGATCGTAGAGGTCGGCAGCACCCGTGGCGTCGCGCACGAAGAGCTCCTTGGTCTTGTTGTATTCGTTCACGTAGAGCACCTGGGCATTGGTCAGCGTCAGTTCCACGATGTCGTTGTCGGCCATGGCCTGCAGTTCCTTGATGCTGGCAGCCTTCTTCACTTCTGCCACGGGCTGCTGGCCGCCATCCACGCCCACTTCGCCTGTGCCCACGACGGCAAACGACTTGATTTCCCACGTGCCGGCAGCCTCGGCCGTGCTGGTGTATTTAAAGCCAAACTGCACCTTCTTGCCCTTGTAGGGCTGCAGGTCGACGGTGGCCACCTCGAAGCTCGAGTAAGCCTTGCCCTCGACCAGGGTGGGGTAGGTGATGACGATTTGCTTCCACTCGCCGCCATTCTCCTTGACCCACAGCGTGGCCTCGGTGGCAACGTCGGCAAAGTGCGAGCTGATGCACTGGTCAATGCGCAGGCTGGCCTGGCCGTCGAGCTTGGCAAAGTCGAGCTGGGGCGACACAAACCAGCTCTCGCTGGCGTGGTTCACCTTGTCGCGGAAGGCCGATGCCTTCATGCCATACTGGCTGGTCTGCTCCCACACCAGTGTGAGGCCCTCGGCCAGCATCACGTTGTCGATGGTGAACAGGCCCTGGCCAGCGGTGAAGTCCTGAGCGTACAGTTCCTTCTCGACCACCACTTCCTGTCCGCCGCCGTCGCCGATGGTGACCACGACCGACGTCATGCGCACCTGGTTAGAGGCGGCCGTGAGCGTCACTTCGGCGGCATCGCCCGTCCAGCTGCCGTTCTTGCCAGCCTCTTCAAACGTGTAGTCGCCCGAGGTGGGTTCGCTGAAACAGCCGGGGCCCTGCTTTTTGGTGCCAGTTTCTGTGCACACAATGTCGATCTTGGTGATGTTGCCCACGGAAGAAGCCACCGTGAACTTCTCGCCCTTGTACACGCGGTACTGGCCGGCACCCAGCGCACCGTTGGTAATCGAGATGGCAACGCCATCCTTCTCCACCTTGTCGGCACCGGTGTTGCCGTCCTGGGCATCGAAAGCGCCCTTGTCGGTGTTGGCATCAAAGGCCACCACCTTGTTTTCGGCCATGGCCACACCAGCAAGCATAACCATCAGACCGAACAATAAAAAACGTAGAGTTTTCTTCATAATGTTTTGGATTAAATGAATAAATATGTGTGAATTGTGCTGCAAAATTAGCCATTTTATTTCAATTCGCCACCAATTAGGCCCGTTTTATTTTGCCGTACCAACAATTTATATTAATTTTGCACCCTAAGACGGAATAAAAATCAAAAAAATCATGGAATATAATTTCAGAGAAATCGAGAAGAAATGGCAGAAGCGATGGGTTGACAACGGCACCTACCGCGTGGTGGAAGACGAGCACAGGAAAAAGTTCTACGTGCTCAACATGTTTCCCTATCCCAGCGGTGCCGGACTGCACGTGGGCCATCCCCTGGGCTACATTGCCAGCGACATCTACGCCCGCTACAAGCGGCTGCGCGGCTACAACGTGCTGAACCCCATGGGCTACGACGCCTACGGACTGCCTGCCGAGCAATACGCCATACAGACAGGACAGCACCCGGCCATCACCACGGAGCAAAACATCAACCGCTATCGCCAGCAGCTCGACAAGATTGGCTTCTCGTTCGACTGGAGCCGCGAGGTGCGCACCTGCGACCCACAGTACTACAAGTGGACGCAGTGGGCCTTCCAGCGCATGTTCCGCAGCTACTTCAGCACCTCGTCGCAAAAGGCGCAGCCCATCATCAAGCTCATTGAGCACTTCGAACTGATGGGCACGCAGGACTGCAGCGCACAGGGCACCGAGGAACTGCACTTCACGGCCGCAGAGTGGGCCGCATTCTCTGAAAAGAAAAAGCAGGAGGTGCTCATGAACTACCGCATTGCCTACCTGGCCGAGACCATGGTGAACTGGTGCCCCGCACTGGGCACGGTGCTGGCCAACGACGAGGTGATCAACGGCGTGTCGGAGCGCGGCGGCTACCCCGTGGAGCAAAAGAAGATGCGCCAGTGGTGCCTGCGCGTCAGTGCATACGCACAGCGCCTGCTCGACGGACTGAACACCATTGACTGGAGCGACAGCATCAAGGAGGCACAGCGCAACTGGATTGGCCGCAGCGAAGGCACGGAAATGCAGTTCAAGGTTTTCTCTGAAAACGCTGAAAACTCGGAAACTTCCTTCACCATCTTCACCACCCGCGCCGACACCATCTTCGGCGTCACCTTCATGGTGCTGGCTCCCGAGAGCGAACTGGTGCAGCAACTCACCACGCCCGAGCAGCAAGCCGCCGTGGACGAATACCTGGCCTACGTGAAGAAGCGCACCGAGCGCGAGCGACAGATGGACCACCGCGTCACGGGCGTGTTCTCCGGCTCCTACGCCATCAACCCCTTCACGGGCGAGCACATTCCCATCTGGATCAGCGAATATGTGCTGGCCGGCTACGGCACGGGCGCCATCATGGCCGTGCCTGCCCACGACAGCCGCGACTATGCCTTTGCCAAGCACTTCAACCTGCCCATCATCCCGCTCATCGAGGGAGCCGACGTGAGCCAGGAGAGCTTCGACGCCAAGGAGGGCATCGTGATGAACAGCCCCAGACTGGACCCCGACGGAACTGTGGGCGGAGCAAAACCGGCCTTCTCGCTGAACGGACTGACCGTGAAAGAGGCCATTGCCGCCACAAAGAAATACGTGACCGAGACGGGCATTGGCCGCGTGAAGGTGAACTACCGCCTGCGCGACGCCATCTTCTCGCGCCAACGCTACTGGGGCGAGCCCTTCCCCGTGTACTACAAGGACAACATGCCCTACATGATTCCCAAGGAGTGTCTGCCCCTGCTGCTGCCCGAAGTGAAGGAGTATAAGCCCACCGCCACCGGCGAACCGCCACTGGGCAACGCACAGCACTGGGCCTGGGACACCAAGACCGACACCGTGGCAGATGTTTCCGACATCGACAACAAGACCGTGTTCCCCCTGGAGCTCAACACCATGCCCGGCTTTGCAGGCTCCAGCGCCTACTACCTGCGCTACATGGACCCGCACAACGACCGCGCACTGACCGACAAGGACAAGAACGAATACTGGCGACAGGTGGACCTCTACGTGGGCGGCTCGGAGCATGCCACGGGTCACCTCATCTACTCACGCTTCTGGGACAAGTTCCTCTACGACTCGGGCTACACCTGCGAGGACGAACCCTTCAAGAAGCTCATCAACCAAGGCATGATTCAGGGCCGTTCCAACTTCGTGTTCCGCATTGAGGAAGGAGCCGAAAAGGGCAAGTTCGTGAGCCTGAACCTGAAAGACCAGTACAGCGTGACACCCATCCACGTCGACGTGAACATCGTGTCGAACGACGTGCTCGACCTGGATGCCTTCCGCGCCTGGCGCCCTGAATACGAAAACGCACAGTTCATCCTGGAAGACGGAAAATACATCTGCGGATGGGCCGTGGAGAAAATGTCGAAGTCGATGTACAACGTGGTGAACCCCGACATGATTGTCGAGAAATACGGTGCCGACACGCTGCGACTCTACGAAATGTTCCTGGGACCCGTGGAGCAGTCGAAGCCCTGGGACACCAACGGCATCGACGGCTGCCACCGCTTCCTGAAGAAGTTCTGGAACCTGTGCCAGGCGGCCAGTGCCGATGCTGCAAGCCCCAGTGCCGACGAACTGAAGTCGCTGCACAAGCTCATCAAGAAGGTGACGCAAGACATTGAGCAGTTCTCCTACAACACATCCATTTCGGCCTTCATGATCTGCACCAACGAGCTGTCGGCACTGAAGTGCAGAAACGCCGACGTGATGAAGACGCTCGCCATACTGATTGCACCCTTCGCACCCCACATGGCCGAAGAGCTGTGGGAGCAGCTGGGCGGCACGGGAAGCGTGTGCGATGCACAGTGGCCACAGTGGGACGAGCAGTACCTGGTGGAAAGCCAGGTCAGACTGGGTGTGGCCTTCAACGGCAAGACACGCTTCGACATGCAGTTCCCCGCCGATGCCGACAACCAAACCATTGAACAGGCCGTGAAGGCCGACGAGCGCACAGCCAAGTATATCGAAGGAAAACAAATCGTGAAGGTCATCATCGTGCCCAAGCGCATGGTGAACCTGGTCATCAAGTAAATGGAACTCAACCAAAAACTCATACTGAAGGAAGTTCAGGATTATGTCTTCATAACCCTGGGCCTCCTTCTCTATTCTTTTGGCTTCACCGTGTTCCTCATGCCCTACGAAATCGTGACGGGCGGCGTGGCAGGCATATCGGCCATCATCTTCTATGCCACAGGATTCAATCTTGAATACAGCTACTTCCTCATCAACGCCCTGCTGCTGGTGCTGGCCATGCGCATACTGGGCTGGAAGTTCCTGTCGAAGACCATCTACGCCATCCTGGTGCTGTCGTTCCTGCTGGGCTACCTGCAGACACTGCTGCCAGTGGACGAGGAAGGACACTTCGTGAAGATACTGGGCGAGGGCCAGAACTTCATGTCGCTCATCCTGGGCTGCACCATGACCGGAAGCGCACTGGGCATCGTGTTCCTGAACAACGGCTCAACGGGCGGCACCGACATCATTGCAGCCTCGGTCAACAAGTTTCGCGACATCTCCCTGGGCACGGTGCTGGCCTTCGTAGACCTCATCATCATTGGCTCCTGCCTGTTCATACCCCAGTTTGGCGACATGCTCTCGCGAGCCTACATGGTGGTGTTCGGCCTTTGCACCATGGTCATCGAAAACTTCATGCTCGACTTCCTCATGAACCGCCAGCGACAATCGGTGCAGTTCATGATTTTCTCGAAGAAGTGGCAGGAGATAGCCAATGCCATCGGCACCCAGCTGGAGCACGGCGTGACCATTCTCGACGGCCACGGCTGGTACACCGGCCACGAGCGCAAGGTGCTCTGCATCCTGGCCAAGAAGCGCGAGAGCGTCATCATCTTCCGCATCATCAAGTCGATCGACCCGCAGGCTTTCGTCAGTCAGAGTGCCGTCATTGGCGTCTTTGGCGAAGGCTTCGACCAAATAAAAGTAAAATAAACACAGCACATGAAGATAGTTTTTGCAACCAACAACCAGCACAAGCTGGAAGAGATACGTGCCATCCTGGGCAGCAAGATTGAAGTGCTGTCGCTCAGCGACATTGGCTGCGACGCCGACATACCCGAAACGGGCACCACACTCGAAGAAAACGCCCTGATAAAAGCACGCTACGTGTGGCAAAACTATCACCTGCCGTGCTTTGCCGACGACTCAGGACTGGAGGTGCAGGCCCTCAACGGTGCACCGGGCATCTACAGTGCACGCTATGCTGCCATGGACCCGGCCGGCCCACAAGGCATCGAAGCCCACGACTCGGAGGCCAACATGGCCCGGCTGCTCAGAGAATTAGGAGAAAATAACAATCGCAAGGCACGATTTCGCACCGTCATTGCGTTCATAGAAAAGAAAGACGTGTGTCCCTGCGGCTGCACTTCCATCACGCAGGAACACCTGTTCGAGGGCACTGTCAGCGGCGAGATAACACGCCAGAAGAGTGGGGCAGGGGGCTTTGGCTACGATCCCATCTTCCGTCCCGACGGCTACGACCAAACCTTTGCACAGCTGGGAGCCGAGGTGAAGAACCGCATCAGCCACCGCGCCAAGGCAGTGGCAAAGCTCTGCAACTTTCTGACCAGCAACGAAGCGTGAACCGAAAACAAGCGAGACGCAAACGAAAAGCCTGAGAGGCGCAAACGAAGAGCCTGAGAGGCGCAAACGAAGAGCCTGAGAGGCGCAAACAAAAAGCCTGCGAGGCGCAAACGAAGAGCGAAAGCGTGAACAGCGAATAAACAATAACGATTATCAATAGGAAATGAGAAATAACAAGCAGTGGATGAAAAAGATAATGGGCATCATGGGCCTGCTCATCGCTCAATGCTCATTATGGATGGGCACAGTGCAAGCCCAGACGGGAACGTGGAAAGCCTACATGGCCTACAGCGAGGTGCAGCAAATCGTGAAGGGGGGCAACATGCTCTATGTGCGTGCCTCGAACGACCTGTACACCTACAACCTGACCGACCATTCGATTACCACCTACGACAAGGTGTCGGCCCTGTCAGACAACTACATAGACCACATTGCCTGGAACCAGCAGACCAAGAAGCTGCTCATCATTTACCAGAACTCAGACATGGACCTGCTCGACCAGCAGAACAACGTGGTGAACCTGGGTTCGCTCTACCTGAAGTCGATGATGCAGGAAAAGACGGTGCTCAACTACTACGTGAACGGTCCCTACATCTTTCTGGCCACCGGATTCGGCGTGGTGAAGATCAACACAGAGCGCGTGGAAATCAGCGAGTCGGCCATTCTCGACCAGGAGATACTGGATGTGGCCATCAGCGGCAGCAACATCTACGCCCAGACGTCGAAAAACACGGTGCTCACCGCCCTGCTTTCCGACAACCTGCAAGACCCGCACAACTGGACAGAGACCACCAACGTGCCCCAGGACGTGTTCGCAAAAGACAACAGCGACTGGGAACAGTACTACAGCATCGTTGAGACCCTGCTGCCCGGCGGACCCAAGTACAACTACTTCAACCGCATGTTCTGCGACAACAACAAGCTCTACACCGTGGGTGGCGGCTGGCGCGGCGACCTGCTGAACTTCAAGCGACCCGGCTGCGTGCAGATTTATGACAGGCAGACACAGGACTGGAGCATCATCAACGACCTGCAACCAGCCACCGGCAAGAGTTTCACCGACGTGACCGGCGTGGCCTACGACCCCGAAAATCCCAACCACATCTTCATCTCTACCTGCGGAACGGGCCTCTACGAGCTGCTCAACGGAGAGCTGGTGAACAACTACACCTATGGCAACAGCCCCCTGACGCCGGCACTCAGCCCCGTGGAACACCCCAGAAGCTACATGAACTACGTGCGTGTGGACGGACTGATCTTCGACGACAACGGAAAACTGTGGCTCTCGTGCAGCTCGCAGTACACCCATAAGGACGTGCTGCTGAGGCTCGATCCCAAGACAGGCGAATGGAAAATCTATAACAGCAGCCAGCTCTACGGCTCGCTGTGGGGCAACACCAACAGCGTCTTCGTGAGGCTGTGCTCATCCATCAAGGACCGCAACGGCAACATCTGGATGGTGAACGACCACTGGGACTACCCCTGCCCCATACGCATCAACCCCAACACCGAAGAGATTGTGCGCTACGACCGCTTCATCAACGAAGACGGCACGTCCTACCAGCTGAACTACATTCGCAGCATTGCCGAAGACCTGCAGGGCAACATCTGGATTGGCACCGACAAGGGCCTCTTCATGTACACCCCCGAACAGCAGGCCGACCACACGCTGGGCTTCACCCAGATCAAGGTGCCGCGCAACGACGGCACCAACTATGCCGACTACCTGATGGCCGACGTCGACATTTCGTGCATTGCCATCGACGGTGCCAACCGCAAGTGGCTGGGCACCGACGGCAGCGGACTCTACCTCATCTCGGCCGACAACATGGAGCAGCTGCAGCACTTCACCACCGAGAACAGCGACCTGCTGAGCGACTATGTGGAGTCGCTGGCCATCGACATGCAGAGCGGCGAGGTGTTCGTGGGCACCGGCCAGGGCCTGTGCTCCTTCAACAGCGATGCCACGGCAGCAGCAGTCGATCTGGTGGAAGACAACGTCTACGCCTATCCCAACCCCGTTCAGCCGGGCTACAACGGCCAAATAACGGTCGTAGGGCTCACTTTCGATGCCGACGTGAAGATTCTCACCACCAGCGGCAAGTTGGTGGCTCAGGGGCGCTCTAATGGCGGCACATTCACCTGGGACGGCTGCGACAGCTCGGGCCGTCGTGTGGCCAGCGGCATCTACATGGTGGCCGTGGCCAAAAGTAATGGCGACAAAGGCGTGGTATGCAAGATAGCAGTTGTAAACTAATCGTCGCTGCCTTCACAGCGGTGCAGGTGGCCCTGATTTTCCTGCTGGGCTACACACCCTACCCCGACAGCAACGGCTATGTGCTGCTGGCACAACAATGCCTGGCCAACGGCTCGCCCTACCCCGTGACGAGCCTGCTCTCCGACTATCCTTTTCTCTGGAACGTGGGCGCCATCAACAGTGTGGCGCTCTCGCTGCTGGCAACGGGCAGCACCGTGCCGCTGCAGCTGGTCTACGCCCTGATGAAAGGGGCCACCGCCTGGCTGCTCTTCGACCTGGTGCGCTGCCTGTCAGGGCGCCGCACGGCCGCCATTGCCCTGCTGCTCTACGTGGCCTACCCGGCCAACTATGGCGAAGCCACGTCGGTGCTCAGCGAGGTGCCCTTCATCTTCTTTGCCATGGCCGCCACCTGGATGAGCGTGGTCAGACAGTGGCATGCCGCCGCAGGCGTGATGCTGGCCCTGGGCAACTGGATGCGGCCCTTCGCGCTGGTGTTCATCGCGGCCATCATCATCTTCCTGAAATTTCGGCCCAGAAAATGTCTGCCCCTGCTGGCAGGCTACCTGTCTGTCGTGCTGCTCATCGGCACGCTCAGCACCATGCGCACGGGTCTTTTCCTCTATCAGGCAAAGACGGGCTGGATGAGCCTCATGCAATACTCCTGGGACAACAGTCCTGCCAGCCAGCAAGACACGCCCGACCCCATGATCATCTACAACGACACAACGCTGAACGTGGCCCAGAAGGACCACCGCTGGAAGCAGATGTTCCTGGAGTGGCTGCCCAACCACAAGGCCGACTATGTGAAGCAGATGCCCGTGAAGCTGGCCGCCACCTACGTGAGCGACAACGTGAACCTGTGTGCCTTTCTCGACCACAAGGAAAGCCGCGACTATCTCTACGACGAACTGAGCATGCGCACGCTGAAGAACCAGCTGCCACGACTCACGCCCGCGCAGTGGCTCACGCTGCTCAACCTCTTCTTCTACTACCTGCTACTCGTCGGTGCCGTGCTCAGTCTGAGGCACTTTCGCCGCCAAACCCATCTGCTCAGCGTGGCCATCATCGCCACCGGCACGCTGCTGCTGCTGCTCGTGGGCCATGGCGAGGCGCGTTTCCACCAGCCGTTCATGCCGTTCATCATCATGCTCAGTGCCCAGTATGTTGCCCAAGTCCATGAAAAAAAGCATTAGAACCTGGCTCATGCTGGCACTGCTGTGCCTGTGCACCGTGGCAAAAAGCGACGACACGCACAGCAGACTGCCCGTCGTCAGACTGGTGGGCAACTTCTCCAACGAATATCAGCCTGCCACCATCACCATCGACGACCCCGACAGCAGCCACATCGTGCAGCTCCAGGCAAGCATAAAATGGCGCGGCGGAACCACCAACGCCGAGGGAAAACACAAGCGAAACTACAAGATAAAACTCAGCGAAGACCACCAGCTGTTCGGTCTGCGCAGCGACGACAAATGGATTCTCGACGCCGGACAGGCCGACGTGTTCAGGCTGCGCAACAGGATTGCCACCGAGCTGTGGAACGACTTTGCCGCCAAGCCCTACTATGCCACGCAGAAGCCAAAGGCCCTTTCGGGCGTGAGGGGACGCGTGGTGGAACTCTATCTGAACGACGAATATCGCGGCGTCTACAGCCTTACCGAGTGCATGGACAGAAAGCAGATGAAGCTGAAGAAATTCGACGCCGACAGCACCCTGCACGGACTGCTGTGGAAGTCTACGGGCTTTAGCAGCTCAATGATGTACAGACTGCCGACGAAATACGACAACACACAGCCCATGTTCGACGTCTTCGAGGCCAAGTACCCCGAACTGGACGACCTGCCACAGACCGACTACAGCCCGCTCTGGAACGCCATCTACTTCACCATCACCAGCAGCGACGACGTGTTCAGGCGCGATGTGGCACAGTATTTCGACATTCCCGTGCTCATAGACTACTACTTGTTCATCAACGTGCTCAATGCCGTCGACAACACGGGCAAGAACATGTACTGGGCGGTCTACGACAAGCAGCAGGACAAGAAAATAACCTTTGCCGTGTGGGACCTTGACCTGACCGTGGGCAACAAGACGCTGAAGCAGTTCAGCCAAGACTTTCTGCGGCCCGACTATCAGCTGGGCGACGCACTGAACGTCATCACCAGGCTGAAAGCAACCGATGCCGACAACTTCAACCAGAAACTGTTGCAGCGCTATCACGAACTGCGGCGCACCGTGTTTGCACCCGACAGTCTGACGCGCCGCTACCTGGCCTACTACCACCTGCTGAAGAACACCGGTGCTGCCCAGCGCGAAGAGCAGCGGTGGTCGGCCGACAGCGACGTCTACGGCGAAACAATCGACTTCGAACTGGAGCTGCAATACATTGCCAACTGGATTGCGGAGCACATCAGATACTTAGACGAAAATGTGTTCCACTACCATGACGATGCAGCCATCACCACCGTCGACGCCACCCAGCCCGATGCAGCACCCACCTATCTCATCAGCGGACAGAAAGTCGACCCTTCGCTCCGCAGCGTAAAAGGAATAGTGATTCGTAACGGCAAGAAAACGGTCTTTTAATTTACGATTTTATGATTTACTATTTGACGATTTACTATTTACTATTTATTGACGATTTTATGATTGACGATTTATATTCGATTTGCTGATTTAACTGTTGGCGTCAGACAATCACACAACGCACATGATGGCAACCGTACAGGTTGTAATAGTTCAATTTGAATAAATAATAAAATATTCAAATCGAAAATAAATCGTAAATAGTAAATCGTCAAATCGTAAATTAATACAAGATCGTCAATAAATCGTAAATAGTAAATCGTCAAATCGTAAATTCTCACGACATTTCAAGCATGCGCTCAATGGGGCGCACGGCCTTCTGCGCAATGTCGGGGTCTACGTCGACCGCAGGCCATTCGTGCTTCAGCGTGTTGTAGAGCTTCAGCAGCGTGTTCATCTTCATGTACTGACACTCGTTGCAGGAGCACTCCAGTCCGCTCTCGCTCAGTTCGGGCGGCACGGGAATGAACTCCTTCTCCGGACACTGGCGCTGCAGCTCATGCAGAATGCCGGCCTCGGTGGCCACGATGAACCGCTGGGCAGGATTGTGGCGCGCCTCCTTCAGCATGTCGGCCGTAGAACCCTTCACGTCGGCCAGAGCCAGCACCGGGCCCTTGCACTCCAGATGGGCCATCACCACGGCATCGGGGTGCTGCTGCTTCAGTTCGGCAATCTTCCTGGCCGAGAAACGCTCATGCACGTGGCAGCCGCCCTGCCACAGCAACATTTTGCGGCCCGTCACCTCGTTGATGTAGTTGCCCAGGTTGTAGTCGGGACCGAAGATTATCTTCGCATCCTGCGGCAGCTGGTCCACCACCTTCTTCGCGTTTCCGCTCGTCACCACCACGTCGGTCAGCGCCTTCACCGCCGCCGTGGTGTTCACATAGCTCACCACCATGTGGTCGGGATGCTCCTGCTTGAAGCGCTCCAGGTCGTCGGCGCGGCACGAGTCGGCCAGCGAGCAGCCAGCGTTCAGGTCGGGACACAGCACCAGCTTGTCGGGCGAGAGCAGCTTGCACGTCTCGGCCATGAAGTGAACGCCGCACATCACGATCACCCGTGCATCGGTCTTGGCGGCCTGTCGGGCCAGAGCCAGCGAGTCGCCCACAAAGTGGGCCACCTCCTGCACCTCGCCCACGGTGTAGTAGTGGGCCAGGATGATGGCATTCTTCTCTTCGCACATGCGTTTTATCTCAGCCTTCAGGTCGGTGCCTGGGGCTACAGGTTCGTCAATGAACCCCTGCTGTTTCCACTCAGTTTTCAACATTGCATTATTATATTTTTATTTTTTTCTTTTCTTAAATAAAAAAGAATGATAAGTATGATGTAGTGTTGATATGTTGATAACTCATGGCCGTTTTTCTTGTCCATGAAGTTTTCCACCCGTGGTAGGCGGTTTATTCACACTCTATGTTCATTCTTTCTTGCTGTAAATGAGGTCGTAAGATGGTTTTTCCACCATTTCTGTTTTCGGTGCAAAATTACAAAGTTTATATTTTTTTCTTGCATGTTTTGGTGGAAAAGTGGTGAAAAAAGTGTTCAAAAGCATGTGGAAATGCACAGGGCCATAACTGCGTGTGTGAATATCCCAAAGTTTTCCACAGTGTTTTCCACACACTTATGCACACTTTTTTGCACTGCAACGGGGCCCCCGTTGTGTTGCAATAGCAGTCCCGTTGTGTTGCAATAGAGTCCCCGTTGCATTGCAATAGAGTCCCCGTTGCAGTGCAATAGAGCCCCCGTTGTTTCTTTTCAAATGTAATATATTACTAAATATCCGAACGTTTTGTGTGTTCTTTTCAGAGAAAAATTGTAATTTTGTACCAAGAACAATAGAAATCCATTATGGACAAAGACATTAATCGCATCAAAGTCGTGCTTGCAGAGAAGGGAGGTGCCGCGAGACTATTGAGTGTCTCGTGGAGGGATACCAAAGAACCAATAAGTGGTTGGCAGAACAGTTGGGATGTGCGCCTACAACTGTATCAAAGTGGTGTACCCATGATTGCCAGCCAACGATAGAGACATATCTAAGAATTGCAGAACTGCTTGATGTGGAACTAACTGAATTGGTAAAGACAAAGAAAAGTCAAACAAAACTCCCACCTCTTTGAGTTACTGGTTAACTATAATACACTTAATGGATAACTCGGAAAAGCTAGTGGGTAAGTCGAAAAGAAAACGTATATGATTACAAAAGATAATTTGCCAGAGGTCTTAAGAAGTTTTGAGTTTGAAGAAAACAAGAACGTTTGGACTAAGAAATACTCAACAGGGGCAAGCATAACAGTGGATTTTAATTCTGCCAAGATAAACTATGCACCCCTTGATGAGAATTTTAGCATGGGAGAATATCCTACGAAAGAAAAACCATCCTCTGGTTTTGTAATTCACCGTGACACGACAATCAATTTTAACAGCAAAGAGAATTTTGTTTGCCTTGTCTGCATTCATCTGTTACTCAAGAAAGGCTATGAGGCAAAACACATCGTTATAGAGCCTGCTTTCAAAGTGGCGCATGGCATCAAGCCATCCTTTGGTGATATTCTTGTTTTTGATAAAGAATATGACCCACTGGTCTTGATAGAGAACAAGACCTATGGCGCAGAGTTTAGTAAAGAATGGAACTTGATGCAAAAAAACGGAGGGCAACTTTTCGGCTATCTCGGAGAAATTGTAAAGACTATGAAACTATGCCAGAATCTTGTTCTCTTTGCTGCAGATTTCGAAGAGAATAGGATTGTTCCAAAAAGTCATATCATTACTCTTAAAGATAACGAAAAACGTATTGCGGAGCTTGACAATCCTAAGACTTTTGCCAATTCCCAAGGTAATTACTTCGAAGTATGGAATCAGACATATCGAAATGCAATAGAGACAAAGGGGCTTGTTGAAGATGATATTGCGGCATATTCCGTAGGAAAACTCAAATATACTATAAATGACCTAAATGGATTGTCACATGCTGAAATACGCCCAATCTATCATGAGTTCGCAACTATTCTGAGAAACCATGCCATTACAGATTTTGAACATTCTTTCTATATCTTGATAGACTTGTTCCTCTGTAAAATTACCGATGAACGCAACAATCCTGATGACTTGCAGTTTTATTATAAGGGAGTAGCTCGTGACACCCCCAAGGAATACTGTAATCGTCTGCTGAAACTATACCAGTTGGGAAAGCAACAGCTTTTTAATGTAGAGGTTATAAATAAAGACGAGGAAGATATCAAGCAGATCTTTATAGATACCAGCCGCAACCTTACAAACGGGCTTTTTGCTGGAATTAAGGCTTTGTTTGAAGAGATGAAGTTCTACAACATCAAGAAGTTTAATTTTATTGATGTTGAAAACAAAGAAGAGTTTGAGATGAACTTTCAGATTCTTATAAAGATAACAGCACTTATTCAGGACATTAATCTAAGTTCGAGTGAG
>CACXUV010000030.1 GCA_902770845.1 uncultured Prevotellaceae bacterium | reverse complement strand
TGCTTTCTGATAAACATAGCGAGTACGAATGATTTCCTGCAACGACTTGGTCGTTTCCAGCAACGAGCGCTTATCGGTGTGCGTAATCATAGCCTTAGGCACTGTCGAGGGCTTTGTCTGGAAAGTCTTTAGTTCGAAAGCCGAATAAGTAGTACCATCGTCGGCCGAAACAGCAAACTGATGACTTTGTTGAACAGAACCATCAAGGCCATTGATATAGATAGAGTCCTGCGTGTAGGCACGACGTTCCACTTCTTTTATGTCTTTTTCCAAATAACGCTGTGTTTCGTTCAGTTCCATATTGCGAGCAGCTTGGTTCAGGCTGCGATTCACGCTCTCATCAAACTGCTCCTTCTTCATTTTGGCCATAGCCTCCATGTAGGAAATTTGCAAGAGCAGCAAGCCAATGAAGGAGAATCCCATCACAATAGCAATAATCCATATCGTTGATTTCTTCATTTCTCTAATTTCTTTTTTTGTCGATGCAAAGATATGAAATAAGTAAAAACGACATTCGTTTTAGTTAAAGAGTTTTGTTAAATTTAACAAAATTAACTGCAATATATTACTTTATATATTAAATTAATAATCAGCAAACAAGATAACTACAAAAACTAAAAGACGATAAAGATAAAAAAGTTTGGTTGTTCGGCATTTTTAGATTACCTTTGCAAAAACAAACCAACAAACTACTAATAGTTTTATGAAATCAGCATTACTACTTCTGCTCTGTGCCATGGCTCCCACAGCAATGGAAGCTCAAGTCTATGACATTGATTTTGCCAAGCCCCAACCTGTCTACACTGACGAACTGGGCTATGGCTACGACGTAACATCGGCCCCCGACAAAAAGAACCCATCCACGCCCTTTTACTTTTCAGTGAAAGTTCCCGATGGCAACTATCGTGTAAAAGTGGTTCTTGGTGGCAAGAAAAACAGCAACACGACCGTTCGGGCAGAAGGTCGCCGACTATTGATGGACAATATCGAGACTTCAAAGGCAAAGGAACTGAAGACCTACGAATTTGCCGTGAACAAACGTTCGCCACAGATTGATGAGAAAAACCGCGTAAAGATTAAAGACCGCGAAAAGAACTATCTGGCATGGGACAACCGACTGACACTGGAGTTCAACGGCACGAATCCTGCCGTTAAGAGCATCCACATAGAACCAGCCAACGTTACTACCATATATTTGTGTGGCAACTCTACCGTGGTTGATCAGAACTTTGAGCCTTGGGCTTCGTGGGGACAGATGATTACAAGATGGTTTGGCCCAGATGTTGCTATTTCAAACCATGCCGAAAGCGGACTTACCGCCCGTACTTTCCTGGGATCGTTACGACTGGACAAAATTCTTTCCACGCTGAAGGAAGGAGACTATGTGTTTGTGGAGTTTGGTCATAACGATGAGAAAGAAAAGAAACCCGGCGATGGCGCCTGGTATCACTACGTTTACAACTTGAAAATTTTTGTTGATCAGGTGCGTGCCAAGGGTGCCGAAATTGTGTTCTGCACGCCCACCCAGCGCCGCATGTTCGACAAGAACAAAAAAAACATCGTGAACACGCATGGCGACTTCCCAGCAGCCATGAAGATGGTGGCTGAACGTGAGCACGTGGCTTTGATTGACCTGAATGAAATGACCCGCATTCTTTTTGAAACGCTGGGCTTCGAGAATTCCAAGCGAGCACTGGTTCATTATCCTGCCGAAACTTACGGTAAGAAGTTAGAAGACAACACCCACTTCAATCCTTATGGTGCCTATGAGGTGGCAAAGTGTGTGGTCATGGGTATGAAACAGCTCAATCTGCCCATCACAAAGCATTTGCGTACTGACTGGCACGACTTCAACCCTGCTCAGCCAGACGACTGGAGTACATTCAAGTGGGCTCCCTCTCTCTTAACGGAAAGCAACAAGCCCGACGGAAACTAATAAATACGCCCACTAAGAATATAATAGCAACCATTCAGACAATAAAAGCAATACTCATGAACAGGAACATCACAAGAAAATGGTTGTTGATTTGCTTTTCGCTTATCA
This sequence comes from uncultured Prevotellaceae bacterium, assembly GCA_902770845.1. Taxonomy (GTDB): domain Bacteria; phylum Bacteroidota; class Bacteroidia; order Bacteroidales; family Bacteroidaceae; genus Prevotella. The sequence goes on along the minus strand of CACXUV010000030.1, from coordinate 30,140 downwards.
TTTGCCATCTATCCTTCAGCCCAGTGAAAGCACAGTCATGGCCAACACCCACTACAGAGGCAAAACCCGGTACACGCTGGTGGTGGTTAGGATCGGCTGTTGACAAGGAAAACCTGCAATGGAACATACAGGAATATGCCAAGCATGGCATTGGTGCCGTGGAGATAACGCCCCTTTATGGCGTTCAAGGCAATAGTGCCAACAACATTTCGTATTTAAGCGACAAATGGATGGAAATGCTGCGCTACACACAACAGCAGTGTGAACGCAATGGCATAGAGTTGGATATGGCCACTGGAACGGGATGGCCCTTTGGCGGGCCTTGGGTTCCCCTGAAAGAGAGTGCATGCCGCGCCATATTCGTGGAAAAGACAATCGACAAGGAAGGAGTCTGGACTACAGTCCATGGCAACAAGGGCCTACAGCCTGATACAAAGGACGCTGACGTCATCGACCTTTCTCTCTCGGAAAAAGACGCTAAGAACGCCGTATTAGACAAGGTGATGCTTTATACCAACGGAGAAGCCATCGATGTAACAGATCAGACGAAGAACGGAAAACTGGTACTTGGGAAAAAAGCCGCATTTCTCTCACCTCATACCGCTAATAAAATTATCGCCCTTTATATTAAATATGGTGTCATGAAGGTGAAACGAGCTGCTCCTGGAGGCGAGGGCCTGGTTATCGATCACTTTGACCGCAGTGCCGTGGCCAATTATCTTCAACATATCAGTGCAGCCTTTGATCGCACACAGACGCCCTACCCTCACACTTTCTTCAATGACTCGTATGAGGTGGCCGATGCAACTTGGACACCTACACTGTTCAAGGAGTTTCTGGCCCGTCGTGGCTACAAGCTCGAAGACCATCTGCCAGAACTGATGGCCTACGAGCCAAAAGTTCTGAGCGATTATCGAGAAACGTTGGGTGACCTGCTTTTAGAAAACTTCACACAGCAATGGACAGCATGGGCTCATGAGCATGGAGCCATCACACGCAACCAAGCCCATGGCTCGCCTGCCAACCTGATTGACTGCTATGCAGCTGTAGACATTCCGGAAATCGAAGGCTTTGGCCTGAGCGATTTCGGCATTAAAGGATTGCGCACCGATACAGGAAAGACACGCAAGAACGACAGCGACTATTCCATGTTTAAGTATGCTCCTTCGGCCGCGCATGTCTGTGGCAAGCCCTACACCAGTAGCGAGACTTTCACCTGGCTTACAGAGCATTTCCGCACATCGCTCTCACAGCTGAAGCCCGACATCGACCTGATGTTCTGTGCGGGTGTGAATCACATGTTCTTCCATGGCACCTGCTACAGTCCGAAGAACGACGAATGGCCAGGCTGGAAGTTCTACGCCTCTATCGACATGAGTCCAACTAACTCGATATGGCGCGACGCGCCCTACTTCATGGAATATGTGGAGCGCTGCCAGAGTTTCCTGCAGTGGGGACAGCCCGACAATGACTTCCTTGTACTGCTGCCTGTGCGCGACATGTGGAAAAAGAATACGGGCAAGCTGCTCATGCAGTTCAGCATTCATGCCATGGGAAAACTGGCTCCAGAATTCATCCAATCCATTTTGGCCATCGACAAGGCTGGCTACGACTGCGACTACATCTCCGAACGCCTGTTGCTGAACACCTCTTTCAGCAATGGCATGCTGCAAACAAAGGCTGGCACGCGCTACAAAGGACTGATCATCCCTGGCAGTGGCGAAATGCCTGATGCAGTGAAGCAGCACATCAACATGCTGAAAGCACAGGGTGCCCACATCATGTATGGCATCGACGAAAAGGAAATGGCCCAGGTGGCCAAGGCTGAAGGGATGAAGACACGACTGGGGCTGAAAGCCATTCGTCGCAAGAACAGCAATGGCTACCATTACTTTATAGCCAACCTGACCCCCAACGACATTGCGGAAAACGTCAGGTTGTCCGTACCTTTCAAGAAAGCATTATGGTTCAATCCCCTCAATGGTGAAATCTGCGAGGCCATAGGAAATAGCGACATCATCCATATCAACCTGCGTAGTGGCGAGTCGATGATTTTGCAAACCTTTAACGAAACCATCCCAGAGGGGTTCGTGGCAGTTTCTTCCTTTGGCAACAGAAATCAAGGAACCACATTGAAAAACGTAGAAAGGCCCGATGCCATCACTCTCACGGGGCCATGGACACTTTCATTCACAGAAGAGCAACCGATAGTTAATAAGACCTACCAACTGGAGAAATTGCAGTCGTGGGAAACGCTCGACGAACAAACACGTGTGATGATGGGAACAGGTATCTACACCACTAAGTTCAAAATGACAAAACAAGAGCAGCAGAGTCACTGGATGATTGACCTGGGCGACGTGCGTGAGAGCGCCCGTGTCTATATCAATGGACAGTTCATTGGCTGTGCCTGGAGCGTGCCATTCGTCCTTGACACAAAAGGAACGCTGAAAGTTGGCGAGAATGAAGTTCGAATAGAAGTGACAAATCTGCCTGCCAACCGTATCAGCGATCTCGACCGTAAGGGCGTGAAATGGCGCAAGATGGAAGAAATCAACGTTGTGGACATACACTACAAAAAAACGCTCTACAATCAGTGGGAGCCCATGCCAAGCGGCTTGAATTCAGACATAAAACTTATCAGAAGAAGATGGTGAGCCACACAGAACAAGCCAACAAGAACTGATAGCCAATCAAACGAGCGACAGATCTCTGTCGTCAAGCACACGGAAGTGGCTACGATAACGCAACAGTTTGTCCATGCTGAGCAACCCACACAGGGCTTGCTCAGCATTTTCTTTGGCCACTGCCACATCACGCCCCAGTGGATCTATCAATGCCGTTCCACCTTGATAGCTTGTCACAGGATCATTTCCCACCCTATTGCATGCCAACACATAGCATTGGTTCTCAATAGCCCGAGCCCTGACCAGCGTGTTCCATGCCAATTGGCGCGATGCGGGCCAATTGGCTACACACACAATAGCATCATATTCGCCAGCCCATCCATAACGCGACCAAAGCGGGAAACGCAGGTCGTAACATGTAAGCAGAAGCAGGCGAAAGCCCTGCCACTCAACCACCGTGTGCTGATTTCCTGCTGCAAAATGCAGATGCTCCTGACCATGCGTAAATAGATGATGCTTGTCATAGAACAGCATGGAAGAAGGTGTTACAAAGTAATGCCGATTGCGGCACAAACCGTCCTGTGTTCTGATGGCCAAACTCCCACACAAAGCACAGCCACGCATGACTGCCTGCTGTTGCATCCATTTTAGTGCCACGCAATGCTCTTCCTCATAAGCAACCTTTTGCGGATGCATAGCAAAACCTGTTGCCCACATCTCGGGCAGCACATACAGCTGTGCGGGAGCAACATTCTCGATGAGCGTTTCAGCCCGACGCATATTTTCTTCAGGGGTGCACCACTGAATGTCAAGTTGCAAAAGAGCTATGTCCATAAGCATAAAACGTTTGTCAAACTATTAGAGTCGAGTTTACAAATAAAAGTCCTTTGTCAAGTCTGCATACCATACCGAACGTATGCCAGGCATTTCCTCAATGACGCCTTCAGTTTGTTCCACTTCACCCATAGCATGCTTACCAAACGCCAGCAGATAGCGACGTACAGGTTTCCTGGGCGTAGTGTGAATAGCACATCGTCTTGCCAGCGACAATCCTGCCAACAAGGCTTCTGCCTCGAACTGCTCCTTGCAATCGGCAGGGATGACAGCCGAGAACTGTCCCTTTTCGCAAAGAAGACGGGCCACAACCGTCATGAGCTGACGATAAGTGAGCATCACGGTGTGGCGAGCCTGGTTACGCCGTTCATCGGGGCATTGCAACGAGAAATGGAAAAAAGGCGGGTTACACACTATGGCATCAAAACTGCCCTGCATGTCAATTGCATTAAGATGCCTAATGTTGATATTGGTGAAAGGAGATTCTGCAACATTCAGCCGAGCCTGTTCACAAGCCTTCTCATCAATGTCTATGCCTGTGATTTGTGCTGTGGGAAAACGCTGTGCCATCATCAAGGCTACGAGTCCCGTGCCCGTGCCAATGTCAAGTATGTGCTTGCCCCCGTTAGCCCATGCACCCAGCAGTGTGCCATCGGTGCCAACCTTCATGGCGCATTGCGACTGATGTACGGTAAAGTGCTGAAAACGAAAATATTCGTTTGCCATTGGTCAAGTTTATTTAATGATGCATCTGCATTGCTGAAGCAATCGGGTGCAAAAATAATCAAAAAAAATCGAAAACAGTCCTTTCTGTCTCCACATTTTCGCATATTTAAGAAGGTCTGTCTACCATTCTGATGCCCATTATGACAGATGAAAACGCAATCATTATTACTTCCAAGTCGTAAACATGATGGTTAGACACCGTAAACATGATGGTTAGACACCGTAAACAATATAGTTACACGACGAAAACAATATGGTCATGAAGCAGAATGAATATGCCACTCATTGTGCTATAAGATTTCCTGCTTTTTTCTTGCAGGTCTCAAGATTTTTTCCGAACTTTGCGACGAAGTTGCACATATCAACGATGGCAGTGCAATGAAATGATGACGAAATATGAATGACGCAAAGATTATTAACGACCCCGTATTTGGATTTATAAAGATTCCACAAGGATTGCTTTACGATATAGTCAGGCATCCACTCTTTCAGCGGCTGAACCGCATCAATCAGTTGGGCCTTGCATCTGTTGTCTATCCAGGAGCACGCCACACTCGCTTTCAGCATTCGCTGGGTGCCTTCCATCTTATGAGCGAAGCCATTCTTTCCTTACAGCAAAAGGGACAGTTCATCTTCGACTCCGAAGCAGAAGCCGTGCAAGCAGCCATTCTGATGCACGATATTGGCCACGGACCATTTTCACATGTGCTTGAAAACACACTTATTCATGGTATCTCTCATGAGGAAATATCGCTTTTGATGATGGAACGGATAAATCGCGACCTAAGCGGACAGCTCAATCTGGCCATTGCCATTTTTAAAGACGAATATCCCAAACGCTTCCTGCACCAACTCATTTCAAGTCAACTCGACATGGACCGTTTGGACTATTTACGCCGTGACTCTTTCTATACAGGTGTTACCGAAGGCAATATCGGTTCTGCACGCATCATCAAGATGCTGAACGTGATCGACGACAGGCTTGTGGTAGAGCAGAAAGGCATATATTCACTGGAAAACTATCTCACCACGCGCAGACTCATGTACTGGCAGGTGTATCTGCACAAAACAGCAGTAGCCTACGAGAAAGTGCTGGTGAACATGCTCACCCGAGCCAAGGATCTGGTGAAATCAGGCCACAACGTGTTTGCCCCACCAGCACTGGCTTTTTTTCTGCAAAACGACATTGACGCAAAAAATTTCGATGACGAAGCGCTGAATAACTATAAGGAATTAGACGATAGCGATATATGGAGTTCCATGAAAGTATGGAAGAACGATTCCGACAGAATTCTTTCGACACTGGCCACCGACATGCTCGACCGTCGCATCTTCAAGGTGGAAGTGCACGAAGAGCCAGTGAGCAGTGAGCGCATTGACGAGTTGCAAGACATGATAGCTCACAAGATGCAAATTCGCGTGAGCGATGCCCATTACATGATGAGTCTGAACAAGATCCAGAAAGACATGTATTCTGTTGATGACGACTCAATAGACATTCTCTACAAAGATGGCACGATAAAAAACATTTCAGAGGCATCTGAACTGTTGAATGTGGCACTACTTTCTAAAAAAATCAGAAAATATTACCTTTGTTATCAGAGATTCTAATTTTTTTATGTACCTTTGCAGCAATTATTGCAATAAAAGTCTATACTAATGGAATTTACAGCAAAACAAATCGCCGAGTTAATCGGAGGTAGAGTAGAAGGCAATGAGAATGCCGTCGTCTCTGCATTTGCCAAGATTGAAGAGGGCCGAAAAGGTGCCATCTCTTTCCTGTCAAATCCCAAATACACCCATTATGTTTATGAAACGGAATCGTCGGTAGTGCTTGTCAACGACGATTTGGAATTGGAGCATGAGGTAAAGCCCACGCTCATCCGTGTAAAAAATGCCTATGAGGCTGTGGCCAAACTGCTGCAGCTTTATGAGCAGATGAGACCTAAAAAGACAGGCATAGACCCACTGGCTTCCATTTCGCCCAAAGCACATGTAGGAAAGGATGTATTCATTGGTGCTTTTGCTGTTATTGGCGATGGAGCCGTTATTGGCGACGGTTCGCAAATATATTCGCATGCTGTGATTGGTGATGGTGTGAAAGTGGGAGCAAACTGTCTGATTTATCCCAACGTAACCATTTATCAAGGCTGTCAATTGGGCAACAACGTCACCATCCACGCAGGCAGCGTTATTGGTGCCGACGGTTTCGGCTTTGCTCCCAATGCAGAAGGCTACGACAAAATACCACAAATTGGCATCGTCATCATAGAAGACAACGTAGAGATTGGTGCCAACACCTGCATAGACCGTTCAACAATGGGCCAAACAGTGATTCACAGTGGCGTAAAGCTCGACAACTTAATTCAAGTGGCCCATAACTGCGAGATTGGCGAAAACACAGTCATGTCGGCTCAGGTGGGCTTGGCAGGTTCCACCAAGATTGGCTCCTGGTGCATGGTAGGTGGACAAGCAGGCTTTGCCGGCCATATCAATGTGGCCGACAAAACTTTTGTAGGTGCACAGTGCGGTGTCATTGGCAATACTAAAGGCAATGGCGAAACACTCATTGGCTCGCCAGCAATGGATCCGAAAGTCTACTTCAAGGGCATGGCCATGCTTCGCCGTCTGCCTGATATGTATAAAGAACTGAGCGCGCTGCGCAAAGAAATAGAGGCGCTCAAGAACAAGTAAACAGAAGAAAAAAAATATAATGATGAAACAAAAGACACTGAAAGGAAGCTTTTCACTTTGTGGAAAAGGTCTTCATACAGGACTAAGCCTCACGGTGACATTCAACCCGGCTCCAGAGAACCACGGTTATAAAATTCAGCGCATCGACCTTGAAGGCATGCCCACTATTGACGGCATAGCCGAAAATGTGATTGACACACAGCGCGGCACCGTTTTGGGAAAAGGCGATGCAAGAGTATCGACCGTAGAGCATGCCTTATCGGCACTATATGCCTTGGGAGTCGACAACTGTCTCATCCAGGTAAACGGCCCCGAATTTCCCATTCTCGACGGCTCAGCCGTGCAATATGTAAAGAAAATTCAAGAGGTGGGCATTGAGGAACAAAATGCGCCCAAGGACTGGTATGTCATTCGCAAGAAGATTGAAGTGAAGGACGAAGAATCGGGTTCGTGCATTACCATCCTTCCCGATGAAGAATTTTCACTTACAACAATGTGTTCTTTTGAGTCGAAATTCATCAACAGCCAGTTTGCAACACTCGACGATATTCACAAATATCCCACCGACATTGCGCCCGCGCGTACCTTTGTTTTTGTACGCGACATTGAACCGCTGCTACAGGCTAACCTCATCAAGGGCGGCGACTTGGATAACGCCATCGTGATTTATGAACGGCAGACTACCCAGGAACGTTTGGATATGTTGGCCGACATGCTGCACGTGGAGCATCGCAGTGCTAACGAATTGGGCTACATTCAGCACAAGCCACTGGCATGGGAAAACGAATGTACGCGTCACAAACTGCTCGACATCATTGGCGACATGGCCCTCATAGGCAAGCCTATCAAGGGGCGTATCATTGCCACCCGTCCTGGTCATACCATTAACAATCGTTTTGCACGCGAAATTCGCAAGGAAATCCGCAAACACGAAATTCAGGCTCCAGCCTATGATCCCAACGAGACGCCTGTGATGGATGTGAATCGTATTCGCGAACTACTCCCCCACCGTTATCCTATGCAGCTGGTCGATAAAGTTATCTCGCTGGGAGCAACCAGCATTGTGGGTGTCAAGAATATTACGTCCAACGAGCCTTTCTTCCAGGGTCATTTCCCACAGGAGCCCGTCATGCCAGGCGTGCTGCAAATAGAGGCAATGGCCCAATGTGGCGGTCTGCTGGTGCTCAACACCGTTGAGGAACCAGAACGCTGGAGTACGTATTTCATGAAGATTGACGGCGTGAAGTTCCGTCAGAAGGTTGTGCCCGGCGACACCTTGTTATTCAAGGTAGACCTATTGGCTCCACTGCGCCATGGTGTTTCGTCAATGAAAGGCTATGCCTTTGTGGGCGACCACATCGTGTCGGAAGCCACTTTCACCGCACAGATCGTAAAGAACAAATAGTGAGTGACAGCCCACATACGAACTAAGACAAATTTAATAGCACACTATGAATAAAATTCACCCATTAGCAGTTGTCGATCCTGAGGCAAAACTTGGTGATGGCAACGTAATTGGCCCGTTCTGCGTGATTGACAAGAACGTGGTTATTGGCGACAACAATACACTCATGAACAACGTGACTATTCACACTGGAGCACGTATTGGATCGGGCAATGAGTTCTTTCCTGGTGCCAGTATCTCTACCAAACCGCAAGACCTGAAGTTTCGTGGCGAAGAAACCACCTGCGAAATAGGTGACAACAACTCCATTCGCGAAAATGTGACGATCAGCCGTGGAACTGCATCAAAGGGGAAAACCATTGTAGGATCGGGCAATCTGTTAATGGAGAACATGCACGTGGCCCATGACTGTGTGATAGGCAATGGATGCATCATTGGAAACTCAACAAAATTTGCCGGTGAAGTTGTGGTCGACGACAATGCCATTATTTCTGCCGAAGTACTGGTTCACCAGTTCAACAACATTGGCGGCTATGTGATGATTCAGGGTGGAACACGCACCAGTCAAGACGTCCCCCCCTATGTCATTGCAGGCAAAGAACCCATTCGTTTTGCCGGTGTAAACCTGATTGGATTGCGTCGTCGTGGTTTCTCCAACGAAACCATTGAAATGATTCATGATGCCTACCGCATTATCTATGCCCAAGGAATACTGAAGGACGGCGTGGCAGAGGCACGAATAAAATATCCCAACTCGAAGGAGGTGGAATACATCTGCTCATTTATTGAAAACTCAAAGCGAGGCATCATTCGTTGAACAAAAAGCTGATAGTGGTTACTGGGCCAACAGCTGTGGGAAAAACGGAGTTGTGCCTGGATATTGCCAAACACTTTGGCATACCTATCATCAATGCAGACTCACGCCAAATTTATCGTGAACTGAAAATTGGTACAGCCGCACCCACCGAAGAACAACTTCGGCAGGTGCGGCACTACTTTGTGGGAACGCTGAGCATTCAAGACTACTACAGTGCCTCCATGTATGAACAACAGGCGCTAAATGTAATTGACACACTCTTTGCCAACAGCGATGTAGCCCTGATGAGTGGGGGTAGCATGATGTATATCGATGCTGTTTGTAATGGTATTGACGACATTCCAACAGTCGATGACTGCACACGAACCCTGCTGAAACAGCGATTGGCAAGCAAAGGTCTGGAAAGTCTGTGCGAAGAACTGAGGCAACTGGATCCGGAACATTATGCTATTGTTGATAAAAAGAATCCACGCCGCGTGGTTCATGCGCTTGAAATTTGTATGATGACAGGGCGCACCTACACCTCATTTCGAAAGAATGAACGCAAGCAGCGCCCCTTCAGCATCATGAAGATTGGGCTGAATCGACCGCGCGAAGAGCTATATACACGCATCAACCAGCGCGTAGACCAGATGCTGACCGACGGATTGCTACAGGAGGCCCGGTCACTCTATCCGCTACGCCATCTGAACGCGCTGAATACAGTGGGCTACAAAGAAATGTTTGCTCACATCGACGGAACATGGAGTCTTGAAGAGGCAACAGAACGCATGAAAGGCAACACCCGTCGCTATGCTCGCAAACAACTGACGTGGTTCAAGAAAGATGCTGCTGTGCAGTGGTTCCTGCCATGGGAGAAAGAAACTATTATCAAATATATCAACCAAAATGGAGAACGAACAAAATAAAAATAGTCGCACGATACTCTGGAACAAACTGAAGTGTGCCATAGGTGCGCCTTGGAGAAACTATAAAAAACTTTACACAGGCAAGGCTTGGTATGTAAGGATTATGTTGGCACTCGTCACGCTGATTATAACTTTTGTGCTGTATCTGCTAGCTGTCGACAATAATTTCCTGTGGCTCTTCGGCAAGTCGCCCAGCATGCACACCATCATCAATAAGCGCCCTAACCAAGCCTCAGAGATATATAGCGCCGACTCGGTGCTGATTGGCAAGTTCTTCAGCGAAAATCGGACACCCATACAGTACGAAGACGTGGCTCCAGTGTTTTGGCAGGCTCTCATCGACACCGAAGACGAGCGTTTCTATCATCACCATGGCATAGATTACCAGGCATTTGCGGCCGCGTTGAAAGACTATGTGTTACATCACGATGCCCGTGGTGCTTCAACTATTACCCAGCAGCTGGCCAAGAACCTCTTTCGCGTACGCACGGAGTATTCCAGAGGCTTGTTGGGTAACGTACCTGGCCTGAAGATGCTCATCATGAAAAGCAAGGAATGGATCACAGCCATGAAGCTGGAGTGGAACTTCACAAAAGAAGACATTCTGACCATGTATGCCAATACTGTTGACTTTGGCAGCAATTCTTTCGGCATCAAGACAGCCTGCAAAACCTATTTCGGCATTCAACCCAAGCAGCTTACTGCTGATCAGGCCGCCATTCTTGTAGGCATGCTCAAGGCTACGACTTACTATAATCCGCGACTGCATCCAGACAACAGCAAGAAACGACGCAACATTGTGCTTGACCTGATGCTCGCCCACAACCACCTCACATCACAGCAATGCGACTCGCTGAAGCTTAAAGAAATTAGCCTGGACTATAGTGTGGAAAACGCCTACGACGGACAAGCAACCTACTTTCGACAGGAATTGGATGATTATTTGAGTGACTGGTGCCATGAGAACGGCATTGATCTTTATACCGACGGCTTGAAAATCTACACCACTATCGACACCCGCATGCAAGCCTATGCTGAGAAAGCTGCATGGGACCAGATGAAAGCCTTGCAAAAACGCTTCAACGACCACTGGGGAACCACTAACCCCTGGCAGGATGAACAGCATCAGGAAATACCAAACTTCATTGAAAACATTGCCAAGCGTCTGCCCATATTCAAGCAACTGGAAAAAAGATTTCCTGATCAGCCAGACTCTGTTTGGGCCTATCTGGATAAGCCACATCCAGTAAAGCTGTTCAGCTACAACGGAACCTACGAGACAGAAATGTCAACTATGGACTCCATTCGCTATATGGAGCATTTCATGCACTGCGGCTTTGTGGCCATGGAGCCAGAGACGGGCTATGTCAAAGCATGGGTGGGCGATATAGATTTCGACACCTGGAAATATGACAAAGTTACAGCCATGCGCCAACCTGGTTCTACATTCAAACTTTTCGTGTATACCGAGGCCATGAATCAGGGACTGACCCCCTGTGACCGACGCGAAGACAGTTACTTCGCCATGCAGGTGTATGACCCAATACAAAAGAAAGACGTGACCTGGGCCCCCACCAATGCTAACGGCTACTTTACTGGCAGCAACATGCTATTGAAATCGGCTTTTGCGCAAAGTATCAACTCTGTAGCCGCAAAGTTAGGGCAAGAACTGGGCATTGACAAAATTGCACAAACAGCTCGCGTCATGGGCATTCACAGCAAGCTCGATGAAACCCCTGCACTGGCACTGGGATCGAGCGACGTAACGCTGATAGAACTGGTCAATGCCTACTCCACCGCCATCAACGACGGAAAAGCACACGATCGAGCTGTACTGGTGACACGCATTCTCGATCGCGATGGCAACGAAATCTACACGGCTCCCACCGAAACACATCAGGCCATCAGTTACCGTTCGGCCTTTCTCATGCAGCAAATGCTCATGGCCGGCATGCGCGAACCCGGTGGCACCAGCATGAATATGTGGCACTATGTGCGCTCGTTTGCTGATACGGATTTTGGCGGCAAGACAGGAACATCCAACAATCATTCCGATGCATGGTTCGTGGGCATTTCGCCCAAACTGGTGTGTGGTGCATGGGTTGGAGGTGAATATCGCGCCATTCACTTCCGAACGGGCCAGCTTGGACAAGGATCGCGCACGGCTCTGCCCATTTGTGGTGCATTCTATGAGGCCGTTCTTTCCGATCCGCGATTCAAGCACTATCGTGGAAAGTTTGCCCCAGCACACGATGCAGAAATCAACTCAACCATGTATCAGTGCACGGGCACTTATATCTCTCCAGACTCGCTACTGAATGACAGCTTGTCGCAATTCATGGATGATGAAAACGGCCCAATATATTCTGAAGGCCAAGACAGTACCGTCACAGGCACCATTGTAAATCAGACTCAAGCAGAGCCCGCTACAGCTACTAAAGAGGAAGACATTGCTCAATAATGGAACTGGACTTCGACAACAAGGAGTGGCAAGATGCTCTGCAAATCGTGAACTACACCCGTCGCTCGCTTTTCCTTACAGGAAAGGCGGGCACGGGAAAAAGCACCTTTCTGCGATATGTGGCACAAACCACAAAAAAGAAAAACGTGATTCTGGCTCCCACAGGCATTGCTGCCATCAACGCAGGAGGAGCCACATTGCATAGTTTCTTTCGTCTGCCTTTCCATCCTCTGCTACCCAACGACACGCGCTATGATCGCCGGCACATCAGAGAGACACTGAAATATTCCAGCGCCCACTGCAAGCTGCTGCGAGAAATAGAACTGATTATCATCGACGAAATTTCCATGGTGCGGGCCGACATTATTGATTTTATCGACCGTGTTCTGCGCATCTATACACGCAACTACGAACCTTTTGGCGGCAAGCAATTGCTTCTTGTGGGCGACATCTACCAGTTGGAACCCGTGTTGAAAGAAGATGATCGCCAGTTACTGCGCCCTTTTTATCAATCTGCCTATTTTTTTAATGCAAAGGTGTGGCAGCAAATGAAACTGGTATCTATTGAACTACGCAAGGTCTACAGACAGAAAGACGACCACTTTATTGCCATGCTCGATCGTATCAGGCAGAACCAAGCCACGACACAAGATCTTGAAGAACTGAACAAAAGGAGCCTTGCAACCACCCCAGAACCTGATCACACAGAAGATGATGAAACACTTCGCATCATCCTGGCTGCTCGCCGCGACGTTGTGGACTATACCAACGAACAGCGGCTTGCACAGCTTCCAGGCAATGCGAGCGTGTTTTTTGGCAACATAAAAGGCGATTTTCCAGAATCATCGCTTCCCACTCCCATGGAACTGCGCGTAAAACCTGGTGCACAAGTCATCTTTATCAAGAACGACAAAGAAAAAAGATGGGTGAATGGCACACTAGGCACAATTACCGAGATTGATGAGGAACAGGGCATCTTGACCATTGCTGATGAAGAGGGCCACGACTTTGCCGTGGAACGTGACGTATGGGAAAACATGCGCTACACATTCAATGAAAAAGAACATAAGATTGAAGAGCAACTACTTGGCACCTACGAGCAATTTCCAATCAAGTTAGCATGGGCCATCACCGTGCATAAAAGTCAGGGACTCACTTTTCGACAGGTCAACATCGATTTCACTGGCGGTGTGTTTGCTGGCGGACAAACCTATGTTGCCCTTTCGCGATGCACCTCGCTACAAGGCATCACGCTGCAAGCCCCCATTCGTCAACAAGACATCTTCGTCAGGGCCGAGGTGGTTCAGTTTGCTCGCCAATATAACGACCAGCGACTCATTGGCCAGGCCCTGCAGGAAGGGCAGGCCGATCGCCAATACCACGATGCCATTCAAGCCTTTGATAAAGGCGACTTCACTTCTTTTCTAAACCACTTTTTTCAAGCCATCCATAGTCGCTACGACATCGAGAAGCCTATAGCACAACGTTTCATTCGGCATAAGCTTTCTATTATCAATCGCCAGCAGTCTGTCATCGAAACCTTGTTGCAAGAGAAGAAACAACGCGACAAAACACTGAAACGTCTGGCTGCTGAATACACCTTGTTGGGAAAAGAATGCGAACAAGAAGGAATAACAGATGCAGCCATACGCAACTATGAGAAGGCATTGGAACTCTATCCAGAAACTCCAGATGCGAAAAGAAGACTCAAAAAACTGAAGCACTAACATATTTCTGCACATTTTGTACACGAATAGACATAAATCAAGAAATTGTGTACCCACACATAAATATATTCTAAAATTTTTTAAAGAAAAGTTTGCAAGATTCATAAAAATTGACTAACTTTGCATCGTTATCCTGAAAACAATCTTTTTACCTTAAAGGAACTAATACCTATTGAAGATTGAAGCGATCGTCTGTGAAGACCATCGCTTTTGTTTTTCCACCAAATAAATATGTTACTTCATGTTTAGTTGGAATTGTACTTACTTGCTACTTATATATTTTTAACAAAAAAGTTGCGAAATAAAGATACAACTTATTCGTTTTTTTTGTAATTTTGCAGCGAATATATAGGTATATACATACAAAAATCTGAAAATCAGACAGTTAGCTAACTATTTAGTAGAAAGGAAGGTATTTTTAGGATGAGACAACTAAAGATTCAGAAAAGCATCACCAACCGTTCGAGTGAGGCATTGGACAAGTATCTTGTAGAGATTGGACGCGCTCCGCTCATCAGTATTGATGAGGAAATTGAACTGGCGCAGAAAATACGCAAAGGTGGTCCAGAAGGTGAACGGGCTAAGGACAAGCTGGTCACGGCCAATTTGCGCTTTGTTGTAAGTGTGGCCAAGCAGTATCAGCATCAGGGCCTTACGTTGACCGATCTCATCGATGAGGGCAACATTGGCTTGATTAAAGCAGCCCAAAAATTTGATGAGACCAGAGGTTTCAAGTTCATTTCCTATGCCGTTTGGTGGATTCGACAAAGCATTCTGCAAGCCATTGCAGAACAGAGTCGCATCGTGCGTCTACCCTTGAACCAAGTAGGTTCGCTCAACAGAATCAGTCATGAAATCAATAAGTTTGAACAGGAGCATCAGCGTCACCCGTCGGTGAGCGAGTTGGCAGAGATGACAGAGATGGACGAAGAGAAGATTGGTCAGTCGATGATGGCCGATGGTCACCATGTGTCAATTGATGCTCCGTTTCAAGACGGTGAAGACAACTGTATGCTCGATGTGATGGCCTCCGGCGAAGACAGCCGCACCGACCGTCAGGTTGATCATGAGTCAATGGCACAAGAACTTAACTCTGTACTGAGCAAAGTACTGAAGGAACGCGAAATCACCATCATTCGCGAATGCTTTGGTATTGGCTGCCATGAGAAAGGACTTGAAGAAATTGGCGATCAACTGGGACTTACCCGCGAGCGTGTACGCCAAATTCGAGAGAAAAGCATTGCAAAACTGCGTGATTCGGGCAATGCAAAAATTCTAATGAAATATTTGGGGTAAATTTCAGCCTATCCTGCAAGGTTACAATCATAGCCTAACTTGCTGGGTTAAATGCACCCACAAGCGCAAATAACACAAACCACAAAGCAGTTTCCCATGTATGAATGGCAGGGAAACTGCTTTTTTTTAGAATTATTTGGTAGTAAGCAAAAAAAAATGTACTTTTGCGTTACTGACCAAAGCAACAAAATGAATAAAGAAACAATCAGACAGGAACTCAAGCAAAGTCCACGGATAAAACGGTTAGTAGACTGGCTCATCATGAACCCTGTGCAAACGCGACCACGCTGGTATGTCAGGTTGCTGGCTCCTATATACCAGTATCGAGGTAAGCATTCCGTCATCCATCGCTCAGTGCGTATGGACACTCCACCCTATCGACGTTTCTCGCTAGATCATCATAGTGTGATTGAATCGTTCTCATGCATCAACAACGCCATGGGCGATGTGATTATTGGGCATCATACTCGCATAGGACTGCACAACACTGTCATTGGTCCTGTTACAATAGGCAACCATGTAAATCTGGCACAGGGAATAACTGTTACTGCTTTGAACCACAACTTCTCAGACTCCAGCAAGCACATCGACGAACAAGGGGTGAGCGTAGCGCAAGTAGTTATTGAAGACGACGTGTGGATTGGTGCCAATGCCGTTATACTACCTGGCGTCACCATTGGTTGTCATTCTGTAGTAGCAGCCGGGGCTGTTGTCACTCGCGACGTGCCATCTGGTTCAATGGTCGCAGGCGTTCCAGCCACCATCAAAAAGAATTTATTATGAGAATAGGTATAGAAGCACAACGCATATTCCGCACCAACAAACACGGAATGGACTATGTGGTCTTGCAAGAGATTCTGCATCTGCAAAGAATAGATCACAAAAACGAATATTTCATATTTGTAAAACCTGGCCCTGACCGCTGCGTAGAAGACTCGCCCAACATGCACATCATTGAGGTGAAAGCTGCCTCCTACCCCATTTGGGAACAGATAGCCTTGCCACGAGCTGCACACGAAATGAATGTAGATCTGTTGCATTGCACCAGCAACACAGCACCCTTGCATTGCGACATTCCTTTGATACTGACTCTTCACGACATTATCTTCCTGGAACCTCGCGACAAGCACAACAAGTCCCTCTATCAGAACATGGGCTGGCTATATCGTCGCATGGTTGTGCCCAGGATTCTGAGCAAGTGCCGCCGCATCATTACTGTGAGCGACTTTGAACTCAAAAACATTGTCAACAAACTGCACATTCCAGAAAGTAGACTGGCCATGATTTATAATGGTTACAACAGTTGGTTCCAGGAACAGGAAGATGTGGAGAACATTTATCAGAAATACATGCCGCAAAGAGGCTTCATCTTCTTTTTGGGAAACACCGATCCAAAGAAGAACACAGAGCGCACGCTTGTCGCCTATTCAAAGTATCTCGAAAAATCGACCATTAAACGCCCACTACTCATGGCCGATTTAGACCGCCAATACCTGAACGACATTATCTCGCGCAATCATATTGAGAACATTCGCGAACATATTGTCATGCCAGGCTACATACCCAACAGCGATTTACCTTACATTTACAATGCAGCCTTTGCATTTCTCTACACTTCGTTGCGCGAAAGTTTTGGCATTCCGCTGCTTGAAGCCATGGCCTGCGGCACACCAGTCATTACAAGCGACACATCGTCCATGCCTGAAGTTGGAGGTCCGGAAGCTATCTTGGTAAACCCCGAACAAGCCGATGAAATTGCGAAAAAACTCATTCAACTGGAAACCGATGAGAGTTTCTATAAAGAAAAAAAGGAGGCAGGCTTGCGACGAGCCAAACTATTCTCATGGGAAAAGACCAGTCATCAACTGCTGGAACTCTACAAGGAAGTATATATGGAAAGAAAAAGATTAAGCAAATAGATCAAGAGAGAAGTCCTGTGTGGGCTTCTCTTTTTCTTGTGTTTCCTCTTCTTCTTCACGGAAGTTGAGCATCAATTGGCGTGCATCAGCAGAGTTCTGGGTATTCAGTCTGTAATAGCCACGTTTCTCAGTACGCTGAATAAGCGATTGTTCCGACTTTGAGTTGCGAAGCAAATACTGTTGCACATACTGGTGTATGTCCTGAATGTTGGGCTGCGAAAACAACGTGCAGTTAAGGTTGTAGACATGCTTTGCCAAGATGCCAACACTAATGCCCCGTTCGCCAACCTCAGAAAGAATGCGCAATATTTGCTGATCGTAAATCATCTGTTGTCTTGAAAGAAGAAAGGTCGGTAATTACAATATTTACCGACCTTTCTTTATTACTGATAAAAAAACTTGTCTGGATAAATCTTTAAGCAAGAACTACCTTGTTGTCATCTGTACTCAACAGTTTGCCCTCCTTAAAGAGCCAGCCCAAACCAAGCAGAGTCTCTTCTGTTGAAATATTTGCAGCCTTTGCAATCTCATCGATAGCGAGAGCCTTTTCAGCAGCTGCCAGTGCCTGATAAACATCTCCAGCCTTAAAACCAATGTTTTCTGCATTTACAGCCACAGTTGCCTTCACGGCGACCTTCGTAGTGGTTGTTTTCTTGGCTGCTGCAGCTTTTGTCTCAGTAGCCTTCTTTGTCGTTGCTTTCTTTTCTGCCATAATGTAAGAATGTTAATACTATTGAAGTTTTTGTAATCTTAAAACGTCTGCAAAATTACGACAAAATTCATACTAAGTAGCTGATACTTAGGAGATATTGTCAAATCAGCAACGATTCTTGATACAAATCAATTCAACAGTCGTTTCCGCACACAGCAAAAGCTATTCATCTTGCAGGTCGAGCTTCAGCTGCAGTTCTTCCAACTGTTTGGGGTCAAGCATTCCTGGGGCATCAAGCATCACGTCACGTCCGCTGTTGTTCTTGGGGAAAGCAATGCAATCGCGAATGCTATCAAGTCCGGCCATGAGCGAAACGAAACGATCAAGACCAAAAGCCAAACCAGCATGAGGGGGTGCTCCATACTTGAAAGCATTGATGAGAAAACCAAACTGAGCCATGGCACGCTCTGGAGTGAAGCCAAGAATCTCAAACATCTTCTCCTGCAATTTTCCGTCATGAATACGCAATGAGCCACCGCCCACCTCTACGCCATTACACACAAAGTCGTAGGCCACAGCACGAACCTTTTCAGGTGCAGTGTCGAGCAAGGGAATGTCATCAGGATTCGGCATGGTGAATGGGTGGTGCGTAGCCATCAGGCGCTGTTCCTCGTCGCTCCACTCAAACAAGGGGAAATCAACAATCCAAAGACATACGAACTTGTCTTTGTCGCGCAGTCCAAGACGGTCTCCCATCTCCAGACGGAGTGTGCAAAGCTGCACACGGGTCTTATTGGCATTGTCGCCAGAAAGGATCAGCACCAAGTCGCCATCTTTGGCTCCCATAGCCTCTTTCACTTTTGCCCACACCTCGGGCTCATAGAACTTGTCGACAGACGACTTCACAGTGCCATCGGTATTGAACTTCACATATACCAAGCCCTTTGCTCCCACCTGAGGCCGTTTCACGAAGTCGGTCAGCTGATCCAGCTGCTTGCGCGTGTAGTCGGCACAGCCAGGAACGCAAATACCACCAATGTAGTTAGCCTCATTGAAGACCGAGAATGAGCCAGTACCCTTCAGCACGTCCATGAGTTCAACAAACTCCATTCCAAAGCGCAAATCGGGTTTGTCACTACCAAATCGACGCATGGCTTCGTGCCACGTCATGCGCTGCAAAGCAGGTAACTCTACGCCACGCACTTCACGGAACAGGTGGCGAGCAAGATCTTCAAAAATATTGAGCACGTCTTCCTGCTCCACAAACGACATCTCACAGTCTATCTGCGTAAACTCAGGCTGACGGTCGGCACGAAGGTCTTCATCGCGGAAGCACTTTGCAATCTGGAAGTAACGGTCGAACCCCGACACCATGAGCAGTTGTTTCAATGTCTGAGGCGACTGTGGCAGTGCATAGAACTGCCCAGGATTCATGCGACTCGGCACCACGAAATCGCGAGCTCCCTCCGGAGTAGAACCAATAAGAATAGGTGTTTCAACTTCAATGAACTGACGGGCATCCAGAAAGTTGCGAATGAGAATGGTCATGCGATGACGAAGTTCCAGATTCTTGCGCACAGCCGAACGTCGCAAATCCAGATAGCGATACTTCATGCGAATATCGTCGCCACCATCGGTGTTATCTTCAATCGTAAAAGGAGGTGTGAGGCTCTCGCTCAGCACATTCAGCTGTTTGGCAAATACTTCAATATCACCCGTGGGCATCTTAGGGTTCTTCGACTGGCGTTCACTCACATTGCCTACAACCTGAATACAGAACTCACGGCCCAATTTGTTGGCACGCTCTGTGAGGGCAGCATCATCGCTTTCGTCGAAAACAATTTGTGTAATACCATAGCGATCGCGCAGGTCAACAAAGGTCATGCCTCCCATCTTGCGTGTTCGCTGAACCCATCCGGCCAGGGTCACCTGACTGCCGGCATCGGCAAGCCTCAGCTCGCCACATGTTTTACTTCTATACATTTTTATTAGTGTTTTACCAAATTTAGCTGCAAAATTACTGATAATATTCGAAACAACGGCACATCTGAAGAAAATTCTTCAATTTTTGAACTGTTGTTTCAATAAATTTATGTAATTTTGGGGCTGTGAATCGTGTTCGAATTGTCATAAGTCTGCTTTTCGTGCTTTTCTGGAGCATTGCCAATGCCAAGGAAGACATAGACTCCCTGGTGTTGAGTCGCGTTTATTCTTATGAAAGAGTATTTAATGACAAGTCCGATGGATTTGCCTCCAACGTATACACCAAGCATTTGTATCAAATCAACCGTCGCAATTTCACGTTGTGGCTGGTCCCCACCATGTATTCAGTAGCCGATGGTGAACGGCAACATGTAAGCGAACAATATGAGCGCATGCACTTCTACGGTCTGAACGAGTTCGAATCAGACCGTCAGGCATTCTACACCACTATTCGGCACAATCGCCGTCCCATGTCAGTGCTTACAGAGTTCACCACTCCCAGCCTCTACCACACAACACTTTACGGCGACCACATCTTGTCGCCCTTCTGTCGTGAAAACCACCGCTACTATCGCTACAGTGCCATCAACATGGGGCACGATGAGGTGCACCTGTATTTTCGCCCTCGTTTTTTGAAGAACACACAGTTGGTCACAGGAACGGCTTCGATAGAACTAAGCACCGGACGCATCTTGTCAGTCGACCTCAAGGGTGAATATGACATGATTCGCTTTCAGACCTTCATCAACCAAGGCGATGTGCCTCCACAATCGCGCTCCCTGCTTCCAAAATATTGTGAGACCAACATCGACTTCAACTTTATGGGTAACAAGGTATCATCATCGTTTACAGCCGTTTACGACTGTCCCATTCGTCTGGCCGACACCGTCAATGTGAAAGGCGACCGCCATTTGCTTGACTCCATTCGCCCTCTGGCACTTTCTGATGTTGAGCAACGGGTGTATGATCACTACGATTCGGCACATACACCCAAACCAGACACCCTTCCTGCCGTGCCCGACACACTGACTCCTGCAAAAAAACGCCGCAACTATTTTCTGGACGGCTTCGATTTTCTGGTGAGCAGCCACAGAGCTTCGTCGGAAAAATACTACGTCAAACTATCTCCCATTATCGAACCTCAATACATCAGCTACAGCCGAAGCAAGGGGCTCACCTACAAGATGCGCTTCAGTGCACAATACTATTTCAACGACAACGCTGGACTATACTTCAACCCGCAACTGAGCTACCATTTCAAGATTCATAAGTTCTACCTCTCGGCACCACTTCGCTACGTCTACAATAAAGAGCATGACAACTACGTGGAACTTCGCATGAATTTGGGTAATCGCATTGGCAACTCTACCGTGCTTGATGAAATCAGAAGGGAGCAGGGCGATATTGCCAGTCTTGACGACATCGGACTTGACGAGTTCAACGACAACGAATTCAAAATCTACAACAACACCCAGTTATTCAACTGGCTCACAGTCGAGATAGGCACCGTGTTCCATCGTAGGAATGCCGTGAACCCACAAGCAATGAGGCAATATGGAAAGCCCACAAGATACCAAAGTCTTGCTCCATCAATAGGAGTCAAACTACGACCTTTCTCCCATGGAGCCCTCTTCTCGATTGACTACGAACGCGGACTGAAGTTAAAGGGCATCGACCTGAAATATGAGCGCTGGGAAGCCGATGTGTCCTACAAGCACAACATGACCAGCCTGCAGACGTTTAATCTACGTGTGGGGGCAGGTCTCTATACCAACAAGGCTGTGAACTATTTCATGGACTTTGCAAACTTTCGCGACAACAACCTGCCCGACGGATGGAATGACGACTGGTCTGGCGAGTTTCAACTGCTCAGTTCGCGACTCTACAACGAGTCGAAATACTATCTGCGCAGCAACATCAGCTACGAAGCTCCCCTGCTGCTGGCATCTTTCATTCCACTGGTGGGCTGTTATGTTGAACGCGAATGTTTTTACTGGAATGCGCTCAACATTGAGCATAGTCCCATTTACTCTGAAGTGGGCTATGGCTTCACAACCCGATACATATCCATTGGTGCCTTTGCAAGTTTCTTGAAAACCAAATATCAAAGCTTTGGCGCAAAATTCACCTTCCAACTTTTCAGACGATGGTAAAAGAACATTCTAAACCTCTTATTATATATAAAGCAAGTGCCGGTAGTGGAAAGACATTCACCTTGGCCACAGAGTATATAAAAATGCTGGTAGCCAATCCTCAGTGCTACCGCCAAATTCTGGCAGTGACCTTCACCAACAAGGCCACTGAAGAGATGAAAATGCGTGTGCTCAGTCAGCTTTACGGCATTTGGCGACAGCTTCCTTCATCCAGCGGCTACGCCCAGAAAGTACAACAGGAACTGCAAGTTTCACCCGACTATGTGGCCCGGCAGGCTGGCATTGCACTCAAGTTGTTGCTACACAACTACAGTTACTTCAGGGTCGAGACCATTGACTCCTTCTTCCAAAGTGTGCTGCGCAACCTGGCTCGCGAACTCGACCTCACAGCCAATCTGCGCATCGGGCTGAACGACTGGCAGGTGGAAGAACTGGCTGTTGACCAACTCATCGACGATCTGAAGACCACCGACGTCATGCTGCAATGGCTGCTCAAGTACATCATGGACTCCATTGGCGACGACCGTTCCTGGAATGTCATTGGCCCCATCAAAAAATTTGGCAAGACCATTTTTCGCGACTACTACAAACTGCACAGTCAAGAGCTCTATCAAGTCATGATGCAGCCACATTTCTTTGATCACTACACCAAGTCGATACGCCAGATCAGAACGGCAGCCTGCGAGCGAATGAAGAACATCGCCGAGACATTCTTTTCCGAACTGACTGGAGCAGGCTTCACCATCGACGATCTTTCTTATGGCAAGTCTGGTGTGGCTGGATTCTTTCTGAAACTGCGCAATGGTATTTTCGACGAAAGCATCTTGGGAAAACGCGTAACCGACTGTGTGGAACAACCAGAAAAATGGTACAAGAAAACGCATCCGCGCCGTGCTGAACTGGACTCGATGGCACGAGGCGTGTTGGGCGACATGCTGCATCAGGGCATTGCAGAACAGCCACGCCAATGGAAACTTTATAAAAGTGCCGACTTAACATTGCGCCACCTGGACCAGCTGCGCCTGCTGGAAAGCATAGAAAAGAAAGTGCGCCAACTCAATGAAGAGGCAAACCGATTTTTGCTCAGCGACACACAACAGTTGCTGCATCAGCTCATTGAAGGCAGCGACACACCCTTTATTTTCGAGAAAATCGGTACGCAGTTGGAAAACATTATGATCGACGAGTTCCAAGACACCTCAACCGTGCAGTGGAAGAACTTCAAGGTGCTACTCGAAGAGACCATGAGCCACGAATCATCGCAAAGTCTGATTGTTGGCGACGTGAAGCAAAGCATTTACCGTTGGCGCAGTGGCGACTGGCGATTGCTGGCCAACATTGGCCAGGAGTTTCCGCATGCCCAAGCACAGCTCGACATTCGCACGCTCGACACCAATTACCGATCATCACAAAACGTGGTGGCTTTCAACAACGCCTTCTTCACACAAGCAGCCAAGGTCGAAGATATTTCTGCCTATGACGATGTGGTGCAAAAGACACCCCACAGTGCTCCGCAGGGAGGTTATGTTGATGTGACGCTGCTGCCTACCGAAGATTATCAGGACCTAATGCTCGAAACACTTGCACAAGACATTGACCTACTCAAGCAACACAACATTCCCGACGCTGACATTGCCATCCTGGTACGCGCTAACAGCCAGATTCCGCTCATTGCAAACTATCTGGCCAACCGGATGCCACAAGTGAGCATCGTGAGCGACGAGGCTTTTCGCCTCGACGCATCGACTGCCGTGATGACCATAGTTCAGGCCATGCGCCTGCTCATGTCGCCCGATGACCCTATAGCCAAAGCCTATCTGGCCAAGATCTATAGCGGCCAACCGCTGCATACCGCACCACTCAGCGAAATGTTGCCCCCGGTGTTTGTCACTTCATGAACTGGCCGAAAAACTCTACGAGCTGTTCCGACTCAATCGCATGGAAGGCCAAAGTGCCTATCTGTGTGCTTTCTACGACCAACTGGCCAGCAGTGTCAACGAGCAGGCCACCGACTTGCAGTCTTTCCTGCACGAGTGGGACGAGACTCTCTGCTCCAAGACCATACAAAGTCCTGAGATCAACGGTATTCGCATCATCAGCATTCACAAGTCGAAGGGACTGGAATTTCCGCATGTAATCATTCCCTTCTGCGACTGGCGCTTGGAGCATCCCGACCTGCTGTGGTGCAGTCCCACAGAGCCTCCCTTCAATCAGCTGCCCATCGTGCCCATCGACTTCAGTCAAAAAGGCATGACAGGCACCATCTACGAACGCGACTACGAAGAAGAGCATCTGCAAAACGTAGTAGACAACCTGAACCTGCTCTACGTGGCTTTTACGCGTGCTTCGATAAGCCTGCAAGTCATTGGCAAGCGCAATGCCAAAAACAACAGGTCGGCACTGCTCGAAATGGTACTCTCACCCACAGCCAATCTGCTGCCAGGTTCTAATCTTTCGGGAGAGACCGACGAACAGGCACCCCTGCGTTTTCTGTATGGCAGTATGCAGTTGCAACAAGCACAAGAGCAGACCTGCATTCCCCATGAAAACATATTTTTGCAAAAGAGCACGCCAGTAGAAGTGGCCATCGAAGTGTTTGCACAGAAGACCCAGTTCAGGCAGAGCAACCGCAGCCGCAGATTTGCCGTGGCCGATGATGACGACGAACAGCTGCAACGCTATCGCTACATTCAGATGGGCACCGTGCTGCACCAGCTGTTTTCAACCATTCGCACCCAGGCCGATATTCCCGAGGCTTTACGGCGCATGGAATTCGAGGGCATTATCTACGACCAGACGCTCACCCGTGAACGTATCGAGCAGATGATTTCCAAGCGTCTGTCGGTGCCTCAGATTGCCGATTGGTTCTCGCCCCACTGGACACTTTTCAACGAGTGCACCATTCTGAGCACCGATCCAGCAACAGGCCGCACATGCGAACGCCGCCCAGACCGTGTCATGACCGATGGAGAACAAACCATCGTGGTCGACTTCAAGTTTGGCAGTCCTCACGACGAACACAAGCAGCAAGTGAGCCAGTACATGCAACTGCTCAACCAAATGGGACATCCACACACACAGGGATTCCTGTGGTATTTCTATTCTAACCAGATCATCGAAGTAAAATGAAAAGCTTTCTTCAACAGGTGGCCCAAGACCTCATCAGCAAGTATGGGACCAACCTTTCACGCATAGCCGTAGTGTTTCCCAACAAGCGTGCATCGCTCTTTTTGAGCGACCATCTTGCACGCCTGGCCGGACGTCCCATCTGGAGTCCAGCCTACATCACCATCAGCGACCTGTTCAGGCAGAACAGCAGCAGCACTGTAGCCGACCCCATCAAGCTGGTGTGCGACCTGCACAAATGCTTTGTCTCACAAACGGGCACCGACGAAACACTTGATCACTTTTACGGATGGGGACAAATGCTGCTGGCCGACTTTGACGATCTGGACAAGAACATGGCCGATGCCGACCGTGTGCTGGCCAACCTAAGCCACCTGCATGAACTAGACGACGTGTCTTATCTGAGCGAAGCCCAGAAAGAAGTAATCCGACGTTTCTTCAGCAACTTCTCCGAACATCATGACAGCGAACTGAAACAACGCTTTCTGCGCCTTTGGTCGAAGATGGCCCCCTTGTATCACGACTTCAACCGAATGCTGCAGCAGCAGAACCTGGCCTATGAAGGTGCACTCTATCGCAATGTGGTGACGCAGCTGGAGCAGAACGAACTGGCCGGACAGCCACAGCCATCGACATTGCTGCAGTATGACTGCTATGTGTTTGTGGGCTTCAACATGGTGCAAAAAGCCGAACAACGCCTCTTTGCCTTGCTGCAACGCATGGGGCGCGCCCTGTTCTACTGGGACTATGACCACTACTACATGTCGGTTTCTCATGAGGCTGGCCATTTCATTAGCCAATATCTGGAGCATTTTCCCAACGAGCTGAGTCCCAGTCTCGACCATGTGTTCAACTGCTTCCGCCAGCCCAAAGAAATCACTTTCATCTCAGCACCCACCGAAAACATTCAGGCACGCTACGTGGCCACCTGGCTTCGAGAGCACAATCGCCTGGCCCATGGGCGACGCACTGCCATTGTGCTGTGCGATGAAGGGCTGCTGCAGACCGTTATTCACAGTCTGCCCGAGCAAGTAGACACCGTCAACGTGACAACTGGCTATCCGCTCATACAGACTCCTGCAGCCACGCTCGTGGCTCAGCTCCTGGCTTTGCAGACCACTGGTTATGTGCCTTCCAGAAACTGTTTCCGCTTGCGCCAAGTCAACAGTTTGCTGCGCCATCCTTACATGATGTATCTTTCCGATCAGACTGAGTCGTTGCGCCAGCGGCTCAACGACGAAAAAATTTACTATCCCGACAACAGCCAGCTGCATGCCGACGAGGGTACGACACTGCTTTTCACCCCTGCCGCCAACAACGCAGAGATGCTGGAATGGATGTGCCGCATTGTGCAACTCATTGCACAGGGAAAAGACAACGAGTCACCACTATTTCAAGAGTCAATGTTTCGCACCTACACGCTGCTCAACCGCCTGCTGGGCCTTTGCCAGTCAGGCGACCTGGCTGTTGACGTCATCACGCTGCAACGTCTCATCCACCAACTCACCAGCACGGTGAGCGTGCCTTTTCATGGCGAACCCGCCGAGGGACTGCAAATCATGGGTGTGCTCGAAACGCGCAACCTCGACTTCGACCACGTGCTGCTGCTCTCCTGCAACGAAGGCAATCTGCCCCGTGGCCTGGCCGACACTTCGTTCATTCCTTACAG
Source organism: uncultured Prevotellaceae bacterium (assembly GCA_902770845.1). GTDB lineage: Bacteria > Bacteroidota > Bacteroidia > Bacteroidales > Bacteroidaceae > Prevotella. The sequence goes on along the minus strand of CACXUV010000030.1, from coordinate 3,143 downwards.
CTTGCGCAAGGCCCACGAACTCACCATTTCCGATCACAAGGTGGCCATCTACGCCTACTATTTCTTCCGTCTGATCAGCCGGGCCAACGATGTGACCATTCTTTACAACAACTCTACCGCCGACGGAAAAACAGGCCAGATGTCGCGTTTCATGCTGCAACTCATGGCCGAAGGCCCCCACCCCATTCGTTTCCAGTCGTTGCAAGCTGGCCAGAGAATCAGTTCCTTTGAGCCCAAAGCCATTGAGAAAACTGCCGGGATGATGCAACTGCTCAACATGCCCATTCTGACACCCACTGCCATCAACCGCTATCTGCGTTGTCCGTTGCAGTTCTACTACAACTATGCCTGCAACCTTCGACAGCCAGACAACATCGACGACACCGACACCGTCGACAACCGCGTGTTTGGCAATATATTCCATGAGGCTGCCCATGCCATCTATAAAAAACTAACGCAACAGAGCAATCTTATTGTGGCTTCGGACATTGAGTCGATGCTGAAGTCGAAAGTCGACATTGAACGGGCCGTCGACGAAGCCTTCTGCACCCAGCTGTTTCAGCTGTCTCGCAATGCTCAGAAAAGCATGCCCGCACTCAGTGGATTGCAAATCATCAATCGCGAAGTCATCATACATTATGTGCGACAGTTGCTGCAGGCCGACAGCCAACTGGCTCCTTTCACCATCGTAGGACTTGAATGTGATGTGAAGGGACAAATCGCAACGCCGCACATCACCACCAACATTGGCGGTCGCATCGACAGACTCGACTGCGTGACCGAGGCCGATGGCCAGCGTTTACGCGTCATTGACTACAAAACAAGCAACTTTCAGCCTCGCCCGTTAGCCAGTCTCGATGCCATCTTCCTGCAAGACAGTCTGGCGCAGCACAGTGATTACTATCTGCAGGCCATGCTCTACAGCTGTTTGGTGCGACGCTCAACAGAATACAATCCCCAGAACATGGCCGTGAGTCCAGCCCTGCTCTTCATTCAACATGCCGCCCAGGAGAACTTCGACCCAGTGCTTTACTTCGGCAAAGAGCGCATAGCCGATGTAGAGCCACACATGGCCAGCTTCGAGAATCTACTCGCCAACGTAATCGACGAAATCTACAACCCCGACCTACCCTTCGCTCCCACTGCCGACAGAGACCGATGCCGCACCTGCATCTACCGTCAGTTGTGCAGTCTGGGCAGCTGAGTTCAGCACCTTGCGTGCTTTGTTGCGTCCCAGGGTGATGAGCTTTTCCGACTTGTCGTAGTCAAAGCTTCCATACTTACCCATCTGAATGTCAATGAGCATATCGGGCTTCATCAGTTGCGCCATCAGTTGCGAATTTTGCCGAATCATAATCGAACTGGTGCGCGAGAGCAAAGTGATGTAGTTGAACTCAAGGTTGTCGGGAATCAGTTTGTTCAGAATCATACCGCCCAGCGACGTATCATTCTTCCGCTTGGCCTTAGCCAACTGTTGCAGCTGGCTTTGAGCCTCGTAGTCGTGCCCACTCACGTCTACCCCCACCAGCATGTCGCCCTCATGACGCGCCACCCTGTTCAGTGGCAAGGGGTTCACCACACCACCGTCGATGAGCACACGTCCATCGCGCCGTACTGGGTCGAAGAACGTGGGCAATGAGATCGAGGCTCTGATGGCATCAAAAAGACTGCCCTCGCGAAACACCACCTCCTCACCATGCTCCCAATCGGTAGACACAGCGCAATAGGGAATGGGCAGGCTCTCAATAGCCACATCGGGCACAATCTCCTTCATGGCGTCAATGATTTTATCGCCCTTCACAATGTGGTTGATGCTCAGCGAAAAATCGGTCAGTTCCATCATCTTCCGCCGGTCAATCGTTTTCATCCACTGTCTGAACTCTGCCAGTTTTCCTGCTGCATAGAAGCCACCAATCAGTGCCCCCATGGAGCAACCGGCAATAGAAGTGATGTGATAGCCCTGCGACTCCAGTTCTTCTATCACCCCAATGTGAGCCAATCCGCGTGCTCCACCGCTCGACAATACCAATGCAACGTCTTTTTCCATCACGTTTTTTCTATTCTATTTCTAACATCTTTCCAACCTCCACCTGATATTTCATAACTGCTTAATTGCAATCACGCGCGCGTACATTATATTAATATAACCTGGGCCATCAACCTTTCCAACTTTTCTTGCGAAGAATGGTGAATGTTATAAGATAGTAATTTCATGATTAATTTTGGTTCTTGACTTCTATATAACTAACCTCAACGAGGTGTTATAAAACGCCTCTGCTTTCGGTCAGCCGAAAAGTTCGCTGCAAAAATACAAAAAAAATTCAAACTACTCAATTATTTCACCCTACATTCCAACTTTTTTCGACCTGTACGGTTGTCCGAAGGTAGGGGGTAAATGTGCCACAAACCATATAGTTACGAACCACATAAATACCGCAGAATCTCTTTTTCTCGTGGCCTGTAAAAATAATTCATAGAAAAATGCTTTCTGGAAAATGCTGAAATAGAAAACGTAAAGCACTTTTTCTGCCTGTTTTGCAACCCCAACAGCAGCTGTGTGGTTGGCTGAAGGCATTTGTCGAGCCCATCCATGCCTCTTACCGGGCGCTGTATCCGCACAACGGGGCCTCGGTTTGTTTGCAACGGCAACCCCGTTTAGGCACAACGGGGCCCTGGTTGGCATCCAACGGAGGCCCCGTTGCACTGTAATGGGGCCTCCGTTGCAATCCAAACGGGTTGAAGGTGCAACGAATCTTGTATTCAACATTTTGCTAACGCCTGATTATCAGTAGGTTATATAGAACGCTCGAAAGCCTCTCATAATTTGCAAATTCTGAGCCAGTGGATGCTTGCTGACATTTGAGCGAATCTCAGAAGGGCTGTTGTAAAGATTTTTCATAAGCAATAAAAAAAATGTTATTACTGTCCGCTACTCTTTGATGGTCTCGCACACGTGTGCGCATGAGCTTATGTTTTTCGATTATTCTACGTTAATCTTCTGAAAAGCGTTGATATATACAATTTTTTTCGTAACTTTGCGACAGAGTCGCGAAGTTACTGGCACTTCCATATAACAAATTTGTTTAGGAGGCTTCTGCAAGTCTTTGGTCAAGCTTAAACAGTGCCTTTTTTGCCCGTTCTAT
>CACXUV010000029.1 GCA_902770845.1 uncultured Prevotellaceae bacterium | reverse complement strand
GGCCCGAAAGATGGGAGCCTCTTACACCATCAACACCAAGACCGAGGACGTTCACCAGCGCTTGCTCGACATGACCAGCGGCTTTGGCCCCGACGTGGTAATCGAGGCTGTGGGCAGCACGCCCACCTATCAGATGGCCGTAGACGAGGTTGCCTTCACGGGACGCGTGGTGTGCATTGGCTATGCCAAGGCCGAAGTGTCGTTCCAGACCAAGTACTTCGTGCAGAAAGAACTCGACATTCGTGGTTCGCGCAACGCCCAGCCTTCCGATTTCCGTGCCGTCATTCACTATCTTGAGCGTGGCACCTGCCCTGTAGATTCGCTCATCACAAAAGTGATCAAGCCCGAAGAGGCTCTTGACACCATGCACTGGTGGAACCAGAACCCTGGCAAGGTGTTCAGGATTCTGGTGGAGTTCTGAAACAAGGTGACACGCCATCCATTTCCAACATCAAGACAACGCAGGAATCCGAAGCCGTCATATCACCGGCTTCGGATTTCCTTTTTCTGCTCAGCTTTTTGTTTATGGGAAAAGAAAAATCCGCTAAGCATTGAATCTCAATTGCTTAACGGATTTTCTTGTTGGGGTACCCGGACTCGAACCAGGAAAGGCAGGACCAGAATCTGCAGTGTTACCATTACACCATACCCCAAACTTTCCGCAATCAGAACCATTTCTGTTTTGCGGTTGCAAAGGTACTACTTTTTCGTGAACTGCCAAAACTTTTTGCAACTTTTTTTCGCTTTGCATCAAAAAAAGTTGCTTTCGGGGTGTCAAAATGAGCTCTGAGCATGTGTTTTAGCCTAAGAAAACTATAAAAATCCTCAAAAAAAAAGTTTTTATAGAGCCGAATCAAAGAAAAACCACTACCTTTGCAACTCCATAATATAATACAATATCTATTATTCAATTAAGTACACATTACATTTTCTTCAATTAATGGAACAAACAACTGCACTGGTTGAAACAATCGTAAAAGGAATACAAGAGAAGAAAGGGTCGAACATCGTGGTGGCCGACCTGAAAGGTCTTGAGGGAACAATCTGCAACTATTTCGTCATCTGCCAGGGTGGTTCGCCCGCACAGGTGGAGGCCATTGCCGAAAGCGTGGGCGACATGGCCCGCAAAGAGCTGAAGGAGAAGCCGCAGCACGTGGTGGGACTGGAGCAAGCCCAATGGGTGGCCATGGACTACAGCGACGTGCTGGTGCACATCTTCCTGCCCGACGTGAGGGAATACTACGACCTGGAACATCTGTGGGACGATGCCAAACTGACAAAGATTGCCGACGAAGACTGATTGACTCCACGCAAAGAAGCAACAACACTCGCTACAACAACAAAGTGGAATTCACAGCATTCATACAATAAAGAAAATGGAACAGCAAAAGCCAAATCATAACAACGAAGGGCCAAAGATGCCCCGTTTCAACATGAGCTGGATTTACTTCATGGTCATTGCCCTGCTGGTCGTGCTCTATCTGAGCAACGAAGGCGGCACAATCCAGCAAATGCAGCAACAGACAGAGACCACCTACACCGACTTTCAGGGATTCATGGACAAGGGCTATGCCTCGAAGTTGGTAGTAGACAAGACGCATGGCACACTCAAGATGTTTGTGAAGCCAGAGCACATTCGCGACGTGTTTCACCAAGGAGCCGACCAGGTGGGCAAGGACCCCTACATCACCGTGGACTATGGAAGCATAGAAAAACTGGAAACCTTTATTGAGCAAAAGCGCGAAGAGCAGAAGTTCGGCGGCAAGCTGAGCTATGAAAGCCAGAAAGAAAACGGATTCCTGACCAACCTGTTCTGGAGCCTGTTTCCCCTGCTGTTCATCATAGGTGTTTGGATGCTCTTCATGCGCTTCATGGGCGGTGGCAAATCGGGCCTGGGCGGTGGCATCTTCAATGTGGGCAAGAGCCGTGCCAAGATGTATGAAAAGGGTGGCGAACTGGGCATCACGTTCAAGGACGTGGCAGGCCAGGCCGGTGCCAAGCAAGAGATACAGGAGATTGTGGAGTTTCTGAAGAATCCGCAGAAATACACCGACCTGGGCGGTAAGATTCCCAAGGGAGCACTGCTCGTTGGTCCTCCGGGCACAGGCAAGACGCTGCTGGCCAAGGCAGTGGCCGGCGAGGCTGGCGTTCCATTCTTCTCGATGTCGGGCTCCGACTTCGTCGAAATGTTCGTGGGCGTGGGTGCCAGCCGTGTGCGCGACTTGTTCGAGCAGGCCAAGCAGAAATCGCCCTGCATCATTTTCATCGACGAAATCGACGCCGTGGGCCGTGCCCGTTCAAAGAACCCGGCCATGGGTGGCAACGACGAGCGTGAGAACACGCTGAACGCCCTGCTCACCGAGATGGACGGCTTTGGCACCAACAGCGGTGTAATCATCCTGGCAGCCACCAACCGTGCCGACATGCTCGACTCGGCACTGATGCGTGCAGGCCGTTTCGACCGTCAGATTCACGTAGACCTGCCCGACCTGAACGAACGAAAGGAAGTGTTCCAGGTTCACCTGAAGCCCATCAAGACCGACGACAGCGTAGACATTGACTTTCTGGCCCGCCAGACCCCCGGCTTCTCGGGAGCCGACATTGCCAACGTGTGCAACGAAGCTGCGCTGATTGCCGCCCGCCACGACAGCGAAAAGGTGGGCAAGCAAGACTTCCTGGACGCCGTGGACCGCATCATTGGCGGTCTGGAGAAGAAGACCAAGGTGATGACCGAACAGGAGAAGCGCAGCATTGCCATTCACGAAGCCGGCCACGCCACCATTTCATGGTTCACCGAGTTTGCCGACCCACTGGTCAAGGTGAGCATTGTGCCGCGTGGTCAGGCACTGGGTGCCGCCTGGTATCTGCCCGAAGAACGCGTGCTGCAGACCAAGCAGGCCATGCTCGACGAAATGTGCGCCCTGTTGGGCGGCCGCGCCGCCGAAGAACTGTTCATTGGTCAGGTGTCGACCGGTGCCATGAACGACCTGGAGCGCACCACCAAGCAAGCCTACGGCATGGTGGCCTACGCCGGCATGAGCGACAAGCTGCCCAACCTGTGCTACTACAACAATTCCGAATATCAGTTCCAGCGTCCCTACTCGGAGACCACTGCCAAGGTTATTGACGACGAAGTGATGAAGATGGTCAACGAACAGTATGACCGCGCCAAGCAGATACTGACCGAACACAAGGACGGCCACGCCCAACTGGCCCAGCTGCTGGTGGAGCGTGAGGTGATCTTTGCCGAGGACGTAGAGAGAATCTTCGGCAAGCGTCCCTGGACCAGCCGCAGCGAAGAGCTGCTCGAGGCCCAGATGCGCGCCGACGCAGAGCGCATGGCCGAAGAAAGAACCAGGCAACTGGAAGCAAAAGCACAAGAAGAGAAGGAGGAAAAGGAAGATGAATAACTTCATAGTAAGAACCATCACGGGCGTCATCTTCGTGGCTGCCATCGTCATCAGTTTTCTGAATCCGCGCGCCATGGTGGCACTCTTTGCCCTGGTCACAGGCATGACCATCTGGGAGTTCTGCGGACTCATGAACGAGCAGCGCGCTGCCAGCGTCAACCGCTTCATCACTACCGTGGCCGGTGTCTACCTGTTTCTGGCCATGGCAGGCTACAACTGGGGCATCACGCCGCCTTCGGTGTTCATTCCCTACCTGGTGAGCCTTGTCTACCTGCTGGTGGCCGAGCTCTATCTGAAAGCCGACGACCCTATAGCCAACTGGGCCTACACCATGCTGTCGCAGCTCTACATTGCCCTGCCCTTCTCGCTGCTCAGTGTGCTGGCATTCAGGCAAGACGGTTCCGAGATAGTCTATTCCTACCTGATGCCCCTCTCAGTGTTTGTCTTTCTGTGGCTCAACGACACGGGAGCCTACCTGTGCGGCTCGCTGCTGGGCCGCCACAAGCTGTTTCCGCGCATATCGCCGGGCAAGTCGTGGGAAGGAAGCATCGGTGGAGGCGTGCTGGTAGTGGCTGTGGCCGTGGGACTCTACTACCTGACGGAGCGCTACGGCGTGAACGACGGTTCGCTGTCGGCCCTGCAATGGGCCGGACTGGGCCTCACGGTCGTGGTCTTCGGCACATGGGGCGACCTGGTGGAGAGTCTGCTGAAACGCACGCTGGGCATCAAGGACAGCGGCAACATCCTACCAGGCCACGGCGGCATGCTCGACCGTTTCGACTCGTCGCTGCTGGCCATTCCTGCAGCAGTGATCTATCTTTACACGCTAACGCTTTTCCAATAGTTCTATCATGATGCGCGCGGCTTCGTCGGGCGCATTGTTTTTTCCCAACAACCGTGCCACCTGCTCATAGTCGCTGAGCATTTGCTGGCGTGCGGGTCCGTCGAGCACGCGGGCCAGTTGGGTGCGAATATTGTCTTCGCTGAAGCTGTCGGCCACCAGCTCGACCACCACTTCGCGGTCGGCAATGAGGTTGACGAGCGACACATACTTCACCTTCAGCACTTTTTTCTTCAGATAGCCAATGAGCCATGGCAGCGGTGTTTCGTAGCACACCACCTGTGGCACGCCGAAAAGGGCCGTTTCCAGGGTGGCCGTCCCACTGGTGACAAGGGCTGCATGGGCCCGGCTGAGCAAGCTGTAGGTCTGGTTCATGACCAGCCTGACACCCGTTCCCTCGATGAACTGCCGGTAGTAAGCCTCGTCAATGCCGGGCGCCCCGGCCAGCACCAGCTGGTAGTCGTTCTGGAACGAGCTGGCCGCACGTATCATGGCAGGCAGATTGTCTTTTATCTCCTGTCGGCGCGAGCCAGCCAGCAAGGCAATGATGGGTTCGCGCTGCCCGCCAGAGCCCCCGTTGTCCTGCAGCCACTGTCTCACTTCGGCTGCCGTGGGGTTGCCCACGTAGTGAATGGGGTAATGGTGCTTCTGCTCGAAGAAGGGCACCTCGAAGGGCAGGATGGAAAACAGTTCCTGCACGTCGCGCTTGATGCTCTTGATGCGATACTCCTTCCAGGCCCAAATCTTGGGCGAAATATAATAATAAACAGGTATGCGCGTGTGTTTCTTCAGAAACTTTGCGATGCTGAGGTTGAAGCCGGGATAGTCCACCAGGATCACCACATCGGGCTGCCACGCCACGATGTCGCGCTTGCACATCTTCATGTTGCGCAGGATGGTGGGCAGATGCAGCAGCACGGGCACAAAGCCCATGTAGGCCAGTTCGCGATAGTGCTTCACCGGCGTGCCACCCACACTGGCCATGAGGTCGCCCCCCAGGAAACGAAACTGCGCCTTGCTGTCGCGCTGCCGCAACGACTGCATCAGGTGCGAAGCATGCAGGTCGCCCGATGCTTCGCCTGCTATCAGATAATATTTCATGGGCAAACAATTTCTGTATTTTCAGCACAACATTTCCCTGAGTTCGTCCATCACCTCATACGACGTCACATCGATGCGCGTAGGAGTGATGGCCACATAGCCGTGGTCAAGGGCCCAGCGGTCGGTGTCCTGTGCCATGGGCTCGTCGTTCTGGTAGCGGCCCACCATCCAGTAGTAGTCATAGCCGCGCGGATGGTGGCAGGTGGTGATTTCGCTGCCCCACGTGCCGGCCGACATGCGACAGACGCGCACGCCCAGGAACGAGGGCCGCAAGGGGAAGTTCACGTTCAGGCAGGTGCCCTTGGGCAGACCCTGGCTGAGCACCTTCCCGACAATGCTCCTGACATACGGACGCAGGGGCTCGAAGTCGGCGTCGTCGCGATGATCGCAGAGCGAGAATGCCACCGACGGAACATACTTCATGCAGCCCTCGAGCACAACGCCCATGGTGCCGCTGTAGTGGGTGTTCACCGAGGCATTGTCGCCGTGGTTGATGCCGGCCAGCACCATGTCGGGCCGTCTTCCTTCGAGCAGCACGCTCAGTGCCAGCTTCACGCAGTCGGTGGGTGTGCCGTTGCTCGACCACACCTGCAAGCCCTCTTCCTCGCAGCGTTTGTTGAGCTGCAGCGGCGTGGTGGCCGAAAAGGCGCAGGAAAAGCCTGAGCGCGGCCCATCGGGGGCACACACCAGTATGTCGGCCATGTCGCGAAGCATGTCAACGAGGCAGTTGATGCCCTTCGACTGATAGCCGTCGTCGTTCGAGATAAGTATTAACGGGCGTTTTTGTTCTTTCATAAAATTTAAACATTTCATCAAACATGAAGTCAGAAGGCTTTCCCCATAAAGCAATCCCTCTGTTTTCCCTTTGTTCTATGGCACTGACTATGGCATCATTGAGGGAAATCGTTCATCATCTTTTTCAAGGCTGCAATTAAATCTGGTATGTCTTTTTTTACAGTGTCAAAGATAATATCATTCTTAATGCCAGTATAATGATGCGCAACAATATCCCTCATTCGGATGACTTCAGACCAAGCTATATCAGGATATTTTCTCAGATATTGACCTTGCGTCTTGTTATCAAGCATTTTAAGATTTTCACCGATAACAACAAAATTCATGCATATTGCATCAAATAGAGTTTCACTCTCAAAATTTCCAGAAAACTGATCCTTGTGAACGATGTGTTCCTCTCTGGACTTTGCTGCTTCCGCTGCCTTTAAAACAACATTCAGCACATCAAGTATTTCCTCGTTAGACATAGATAACATCCCTGTTAAGATTTTTCAAAAAAGACTCTGACAGTCCATTATGTATCATTGTGAGCTGAACGGGGGCACCAATTCTTTTTTCCAATTCAATCTCCATTCTAGCAATAGTCAATAGAGTTGGTGTCGCACCATCAAAGCAAACGTCAACATCACTGTTTTCGCGTTGTTGATTTCGTGCAAAAGACCCAAACAGACCAAGTTTGGTTACTCCATACTTAGAATTAGCTTCTGCCTTAAAAGCTTTTAAAGTGTCAAGGATTTCCTGTCTTGTTCTCATACTTCTACTATTTCACGGTGCAAAGATATAACTATTATCTAACTTCAATGAAGCGTTCCATCAGTTTTTCCCTTGTTACCATTTCACCGATTTTTATTATTTAGCTACAAAAGTAACTAAATATTAGCTATTTGCCAAATTTTCGGACCATTTTTTCGTTTTTAAGAAGCTACACATACGTCGGGCGAAAGAAAGTCAGCGACATCAGCAGACAACGAATCTGCATTCAGGTGGCGAATAACCATCTGCACGTGCTGAAGGCTGTTTGGTTTTGTAAAAATAATTCATAGAAAAAAAGCTTCCTAAAAAAAGTGCTTTCAGAGAAAAACGAACACAACGCGCCGCCGTTTTGGCATCACGAAGCCGCTCTTTGGCAGGCAACGGGCGGCTGTATGCATGCAACGGCGCCCCCGTTGCAGACTAACGGAGCCTTCGTTGCAGACTAACGGGGCCTTCATTACAGGCTAACGGGGGCTCCGTTGCAGCACAACGGGGGCCCCATTGCAGCAGGGCGGAGAGCCACAAAAACGCAAAACACTGATTGTCAGCAACTTCGCAAAACGCTCATAATTCGCTCATTTGCAAGCCACACTCCTCTTGCTGAATTCTGAGCGAATCTCAGAGGGCTTGTTGTCAAGATTTTTCATAACAACAACCAAACATTTCGGCCCCTGAACAGCAGTCCGTCAGGAACGAATGGCGCAAGAAAAGAATGCAAAAAAAGTAAAAATACACACAAAACATCCCGTTTTCAATATAAAAGTTGTACCTTTGCAGTTCCAATTAGTTTAAAGGAAAAAGAGATTGAAAATGGGAAAAATCATTGCATTAGCCAACCAGAAAGGTGGCGTGGGCAAGACCACTACGACCATCAACCTGGCCGCCTCGCTTGCCACACTGGAGAAAACCGTGCTCGTGGTAGATGCCGACCCGCAGGCCAATGCCTCGAGCGGACTGGGTGTAGACCTGAAAGAGGTGGACTGTTCGCTCTATGAGTGCATCATTGACAAGGCCGACGTGCGCGATGCCATCTACACCACCGACATCGACGGTCTTGACATCATACCCAGCCACATAGACCTGGTGGGTGCCGAAATTGAGATGCTGAACCTGGACAACCGCGAAAAGGTGCTCAAGCAGCTGCTCGACCCCATACGCCAGGACTACGACTACATTCTCATTGACTGCTCGCCGTCGCTGGGCCTCATCACGGTGAACTCGCTCACGGCTGCCGACTCGGTCATCATACCCGTGCAGTGCGAGTACTTCGCCCTGGAAGGCATCTCGAAACTGCTGAACACCATCAAGATCATCAAGTCGAAGCTGAACCCCAGGCTCGAGATCGAGGGTTTCCTGCTCACGATGTACGACTCGCGTCTGCGCCTGGCCAACCAGATCTACGACGAGGTGAAGCGCCACTTCCAGGAGCTGGTGTTCAAGACCGTCATCCAGCGCAACGTGAAGATTTCAGAGGCACCCTCGCATGGTCTGCCCGTGATTCTCTACGATGCCGAGTCGACTGGCAGCAAGAACCACCTGGCACTGGCCAAGGAGATTATCACACACCAAAGCACCCAGAATTAGGCACATCATGGCAGTACACAAGAAATACGACAAGAGCGTCATTGGCCGTGGCCTTGACAGCATGGGCATCGGACGCGGTCTGGACGCCCTGATAGACACCAGCGACGTGACCACTCAGGGCTCGTCGAACCTGAACGAGATTCCCATCGAGCAGATTGAGCCCAACCCCGACCAGCCACGCCGCGAGTTCGACCCCACGGCCCTGCAGGAACTGGCCGCCAGCATTCAGAACATGGGCATCATTGCGCCCATCACGCTGCGACAGGTGGCTCCCGACCGCTATCAGATCATTGCCGGCGAGCGCCGCTGGAGGGCTTCGCAGATAGCCGGACTGAAGGCCATTCCGGCCTACATCCGCACCGTGGAAGACGAGAACGTGATGGAGCTGGCACTGGTGGAGAACATTCAGCGCGAAGACCTAAACGCCATCGAGATTGCACTGGCCTACGAACACCTGGCCGAGACCACCGGCATGACGCAGGAGAAGATTTCGGAGCGCGTGGGAAAGAGCCGCACCGCCGTGACCAACTACATGCGACTGCTGAAGCTGCCCGCACAGATACAGATGGCACTGAAGAACCACGAAATAGACATGGGACACGCGCGCGCCCTGCTCTCGCTCGAATCGCCATCGATGCAGCTGAAGATCTTCAACGAGGTGAAGAAAAACCAGTACTCCGTGCGCAAGGTGGAAGAGATGGTGCAGATGCTGAAAAACGGTGAAGACGTGCAGATGGCCAAGAAAAAGATTGCCTCGAAGGCACAGCTGCCCGAAGAGTTCAAAGTGCTGAAAGACCGACTGGCAGAGCTCTTCCAGACCAAAGTGGCCATGACACTCTCGCCCAACGGCAAGGGAAAAATAAGCATTCCATTTGCCAACGAGGAAGAGCTGGAACGCATCATGAACGCGATAGACAACACAAGGAATTGACGGCACACCTTATTTATATACGCGCGCAAAGGCTACTGGTGCTCATGCTCCTTGCCGTGGCTGCCAGCAGCGCCACCAGGGCGCAAGACGTGGCAAGCGACTCGATTGTGGCTATAGTCGACTCGATGTTTGCCGCAATGCAGACCGACTCGCTGCTGCCACCGACCGACACGGCTCAGCAAGCCCCGGCACAGGCCCCAACGCTGCACGACACGGGCACCAAACGCGACTGGAACACGTGGCGGCCCAACCCGCAGAAGGCACTGTGGCTGGCATTGGTCGTTCCGGGCGGCGGACAAATATACAACCGCAAGTACTGGAAGCTGCCACTGGTCTACGGCGGATTCATGGGCTGCATCTACGCAATGACGTGGAACAACATGATGTATCGCGACTACCAGCAAGCCTATCTCGACATCATGGACAACGACCCCGCCACAGCCAGCTACAACAAGTTCCTGCACCTGGGCAGAACCATCGACTCGTCGAACGAAGAGCGATATAAAAAGCTGTTCAAAAGCCGCAAAGACCGCTACCGCCGCTGGCGCGACCTGAGCTTCTTTGTCATGGTGGGCGTCTACGTGCTTTCTGTCATCGATGCCTACGTCGATGCCGAACTGTCAGACTTCGACATATCGAAAGACCTGAGCCTCAAGGTGCGGCCCACCGTCATCGGCTCAGGCAACAACAATAATCCGCTGTATGCCACGTCGGTGGGCGTGAACTGCAGCCTGAATTTCTAATCGACAAAAAACTGCTACGAATGATTACAACCAAGCGCATACTACTCCTGGCGGCCCTGCTGCTCAGCGGCATGACCAATATGCAGGCACAGATAGAGATTGAAGAAAACGAAGAGGATGAAGACGAAATCATCATGACCGACGAGGAAGGCGACGAGGAAGAAATAGACTTTCCCGAGGCCATGACGTACGACCTGGACACGCTGCTCAACCTCTACATGTCGAAAGCCTATCTCACACCCGACGAAAACTGCCACATGAAGGACGAAAACCCCGTCTTTCCGAAAGAAGTCTACGTGGAACGTCTGCGCCGGATGCCCACCATCATGGAGATGCCCTACAACGAAGTGGTGCAGACCTTCATCGACCGCTACACCGGGCGACTGCGCCACTCCATCAGCTTCATGCTCGGAGCGTCGAACTTCTTCATGCCTGTGTTCGAGGAAGCACTTGAGGCCTACCAGCTGCCGCTGGAGCTGAAGTATCTGCCCGTCATCGAGTCGGCCCTGAAGCCCAACGCCGTGTCGCGCGTGGGTGCCACCGGCCTGTGGCAGTTCATGCTCACAACAGCCCGCGACTACGGACTGACGGTGAACAACTACGTGGACGAGCGACGCGACCCCGTGAAGTCGTCGTATGCCGCAGCACGCTATCTGAGCGACCTCTACAAGGTGTTTGGCGACTGGAGCCTGGTCATTGCCGCCTACAACTGCGGACCGGCCAACATCAACAAAGCCATTCACCGGGCCAACGGCGAGAAGGACTACTGGAAAATCTACCCCTATCTGCCAAGGGAAACGCGCGGCTACGTGCCGGCATTCATCGCCGCCAACTATGTGATGAACTACTACTGCGAGCACAACATCTGCCCCATGCGCAGCCAGCTGCCGGAAAAGACCGACACCGTGGTGGTCAGCCAGAACGTGCATCTGGCACAGATTGCGGCCGTGCTGGGCTGCGACGTGGAACAGCTGCGCTCGCTCAACCCGTCATACCGCCGCGACATGGTGCCCGGACTCACCGCCCCGTCGGCCATACGCATGCTGCCAACCGACGCCGTCAGGTTCATTGACCTGCAAGACTCCATCTTCAACTACAACGCCGACAAATACATGACCAAGCGCGACGAGGTGGAAATAAACGACGTGCCCACCTTTGTGAGCAAGCAAGCCAAGGCGAAAAGAAGAACATCGCGAAGCGCACGCAGGCGCAAGGCGGCAAGAGGAGCTGGCCAGGTGACCGTGAGAAAAGGCGACACCCTGGGGGCCATTGCCAAGCGCAACGGCACCACCGTGGCACGGCTGCGCCAGCTGAACGGCATCAGGGGCAACAACATCAGAGCAGGAAAGAAGATCAGAGTGAAATAAAAGAAAACGACACAACACACACAACCCAGGAGGAAAGAATATGGACGAAGACATGATGAAACGCGAGGCTGCCGACGAGAAACTTATCAATGACGCTTTCCAGAAACTGCTGAACGACTACGAACAATCGCGACACCGCAAGAAGACCGACCTGATCACGAAGGCATTCAACTTTGCCAAACATGCCCACAAGGGCGTGCGACGACTGTCGGGCGAACCTTATATCATGCACCCCATCGCCGTGGCTCAGATTGCTTGCAGCGAGATTGGACTGGGCTCTACGAGCATCTGCTCGGCCCTGCTGCACGACGTTGTGGAAGACACGGAGTACACCGTCGAGGACATCGAGAACATGTTTGGCCCCAAAATTGCCCAGATTGTCGACGGACTGACCAAGATAAGCGGCGGAATATTTGGCGAGCAGGCTTCGGCACAGGCCGAGAACTTCAAGAAACTGCTGCTCACCATGAGCGAGGACATACGCGTGATTCTCATAAAAATTGCCGACCGACTGCACAACATGCGCACGCTGGACTCGCAACCGGCCAACAAGCAATACAAGATTGCTGGCGAAACGCTCTACATCTACGCCCCCCTGGCCCACCGACTGGGCCTCTACGCCATCAAGTCGGAACTGGAAAACCTGAGCTTCCGCTTCGAGCATCCTGAGGACTACGCCGATATTGAGCGCAAGCTGGAAGACACGAAGGTGTCACGACACGAGTTGTTCGACCAGTTCAAGGCCCCCATCGAGGAAACGCTGAAGCGAATGGGACTGAAATACGAAATCCGCGAACGCGTGAAGACGCCCTACTCCATCTGGAACAAGATGCAGAACAAGCACGTTACGTTCGAGGAAATCTACGACATACTGGCCGTGCGCATCATCTTCAAGCCCAGCAGCCGCGAAGCCGAGGCCAAGGAGTGCTTCAACATCTACGTGGAACTGAGCCGAATCTACAAGAGCCACCCCGACAGACTGCGCGACTGGGTGAACCATCCCAAATCGAACGGCTACCAGGCGCTCCACGTCACGCTCATGTCGAAGCAAGGCCACTGGATTGAAGTGCAGATACGCTCCGACCGCATGGACGAGATTGCTGAGCAAGGACTGGCCGCCCACTGGAAATACAAGGAAGGCGGCGAATATTCGGAGGACGAAAACGAGCTGAACGAGTGGCTGCACACCATCAAGGAGATTCTGGACGACCCGCAGCCCGATGCCATGGACTTCCTGGATGCTATCAAACTGAACCTTTTTGCATCCGAGATTTTCATCTTTACGCCGCGCGGCGAAATCAAGACCATGCCTTCTGGCTGCACCGCACTCGACTTTGCATTCAGCATTCACACCTTCCTGGGCAGCCATTGCATCGGCGCCAAGGTCAATCACAAGCTGGTGCCACTGAGCCACAAGCTGAACAGTGGCGACCAGGTGGAGATTCTCACGTCGAAGTCGCAGCACGTGCAGCCGTCGTGGATCAACTTCGTTTCAACGGCAAAGGCACGCGCCAAGATTCAAGCCATCCTGCGCCGGCACAGCCGCGAGATTCAGAAAACGGGCGAAGACATACTGAACGAGTGGCTCAAGAAAAACGGCTTTAAGCCCACTACACAAGCCATCAGCCAGCTGGCCGAGCTGCACGACCTGAAACAGCGCGAAGACTTTCTGCAAGCCCTGGGCGAGAAGAACGTGATACTGGGCGAGAAAGACAGCGACGAACTGAAAGGCAAGAACAAAAAGGGCGAAGGGGGCTGGCGCCGCTACGTGCCCTTCGTGAAGTCGAACAAGAAGAAAGAAGAAGAGGCACAGCCCGAACTGTTCGTCGTGCCGGAGAAGTTCAACCGCAAGAAGCCCATCTACATCACCGACGACAACATCACTCAGTACAAGTTCCAGACATGCTGTCACCCCATTCCGGGCGACGATGTGCTGGGCTATATTGACAACAAGAACCAAATAGAGATTCACAAGCGTGCCTGTCCTGTGGCCAACCGACTGAAGACGAGCTACGGCAACCGCATCCTGGATGCAAAATGGGACATGCACAGGCGACTGTTCTTCGACGCCACCATCCGACTGGGCGGCATAGACCGGCGCGGACTGGTGAACGAGGTGACACGAGTGATTTCGAACCAGCTTTCGGTAGACATCAGAAAACTGATGTTCACAAGCGAAGATGGTGTGTTCGACGGCGTCATCGACCTGCGCGTTCACGACCGGGAGGACGTGAAAGACATCATCGACAAACTGAAGGAAGTGGACGACCTAAAGGAAATTTCGCAAATCATGTAACCCCACAGAACCCCTGCAACAATGAAAAAAATCCTCATCCTGCTGCTGGCAGTCATTGCCCTCACGGCCCGTGCAGCCTCAACCTACGACAATCCAGACACCATCGTGGTGGCCCGCGACGGCACAGGACAGTTCCGCACCGTGGGCGAAGCCATCGAGGTGTGCCGCGCCTTCATGGACTATCACAAGGTGATCTATCTGAAAAAAGGAACCTACAAGGAAAAACTCATTGTGCCGCAGTGGCTGCAGAACATCGAGATTTGCGGCGAAGACCGCGATGCCACCATCATCACGTGGGACGACCATGCCAACATCGAGGCCGACGTGTCGCCACTCACTGCCCACCTCGCGCCCCAGAAGATTGGCACCTTCCGCACCTTCACGATGAAGATTGAGGGCAACAACATCACGCTGAAGAACCTGACCATCGAGAACAACGCTGCCCGGCTGGGACAGGCCGTGGCACTGCACACCGAAGGCGACCGGCTGCTGTTCGTGAACTGCCGCTTCCTGGGACATCAGGACACTGTCTATACAGGCATGGCCGGCACACGGCTCTACTTTGACAAGTGCTACATCGAAGGCACCACCGACTTTATCTTCGGTCCCTCAACGGCTTGGTTCCAGGACTGCCACATTCACTGCAAGGCCAACAGCTACATCACTGCCGCCTCGACGCCCAAGGAAGTGAAATACGGCTACGTGTTCAACCGCTGCACCGTGACGTGTGCCGAGGATGTGGACAAGGTATATCTGGGCCGCCCTTGGCGCGACTATGCCTACACGCTGTTCATGCACTGCACGCTGCCGGCACAGATACGCCCCGAGGGCTGGCACCACTGGCAGAAGGAACGCGAACAGACGGCACGCTACCTGGAGTTTGAAAACACTGGCGACGGTGCTGCCACCGACAAGCGAGTAGCATGGAGCCGCCAGCTGTCAAATAAGGAAGTTCGCGAAGTTACGGTTGAAAACGTGTTCCAGCGGGCCGACGACTGGGCTCCTTCAGCCCACTGACACCCTGCCGGAACAATGAAGGAAGAAAACTACTGAAGCCCGTCGAGCTGGTGCTTCAGCAGCACAAGTTCATCACGCACACTGATGAGCCGCGACAACACATCGGCCTTCCGCTCGGCACCATCGCGGTTGGCGTTAATCATTTTCTTGGCGGCGGCCAGCTTGAAGCCACGCACTTTCACCAGGTTGTGAATCAGCCTGATTTGCTCTATGTCCTTTTCTGAATACTGCCTCACCTTGTTCGAAGCCTGCGTCTTGGGCTTCAGATAGGGAAACTCGGTCTCCCAATATCTCAGCGTACTCTCATTCAGACCAAACATTTCTGCCACCTCCTTGATGGAGTAGTAGAGTTTCAAGTTTTTATTGATATTCAGTGCCATGTGCGTCATGTTTTGGTTGCAAAGTTATTAAATTTCACCGAACCAACCAAAAAACAAGCCATCTATTTGAAAAACTGTGGCAAGAGAATACAATAAAAACTGTGGCCAAACGTTATTATTCACGTATATATACAAAAAAAACATTGCAAGAATGATAGAATACATCAGGGGCGAGCTGACCGAGCTCACGCCTGCTCTCGCTACGGTCGAAGCCGCTGGCGTGGGCTACGGGCTGAACATTTCGCTCACCACCTACTCAGCCTGTCAGGGCAAGAAAGACATTAAGCTCTACGTCTACGAAGCCATACGCGAAGATGCTCATGTGCTCTACGGCTTCTATAATAAAAAGGAACGCGAAATGTTCCAACTGCTCATCACAGTGAGCGGCGTGGGCACCAACACCGCGCGCATGATGCTCTCGAGCATGAGCGTAGCCGAACTGTGCAACGCCATCTCTACAGGCAACGCCAAGCTCATTCAGAGCATCAAGGGCATTGGCAAAATGACGGCACAGCGCATCATCGTTGACCTGAGAGACAAGATCGTGGCACTGGGCATTGCCGACGAGATTCCGGCTGGCGGCACCATCGCTGCCCCGATCGACAACGCCGTGCGCGACGAGGCCGTGGCTGCACTGACCATGCTGGGCTTCGCACCTGCTCCCACTCAGAAAGTGGTGGTGCAGATTCTGCAGGAGCAGCCGTCGCTGCCCGTGGAACAGGTGGTAAAACTGGCCCTGAAACAGATAAAATAGCATACCCCCCAACCCCAAAAGCCCCGCTATGCGACGGACGGGAGTTGACTGACAGAAAGAATGAATAGAAACAGGATATTTCAAGAGATGAGCCATTTACTGAGGCGGTGCTTCCACACATGGGGACTGCCTCATTTGGCTGTGCTCTTGTTTGTCTGCATGTCGCTGTTTGGCAGCACCATGCCCAACCTCAGCAGCCTCATCCCCGGCCCCACCCCGACTATAAGTAAGGCTCCTGAAGACTCTATCAAAGCCCAACCCAAACTGACTGTGGAGGAAGAAGAGATTCCCGACTCCTTGCTGCATCCACGCTGGAAAATACAAAAGACGGCCCCCATCATAACGGCCGACCTGGACTCCAGCGCACTGGACCTGCGCATGCCTGAGAACGTGAAGCAGAACGCTGTCTATGATGACTCACTGGGGCTATACTACATTGGTTCGAAGATGGGCGACAGCTATCTGAATGCGCCCATCGTGATGACTCCCCAGGAGTATATGAAATGGACCGAACGACGTGCCCGCCAACAGTTCTTCCGCACCAAGGATGCCCAAAACGCTGCCAATGCAGGCAAGAACAAGTTCGACTTCACCGACATGCACTTCGACCTGGGACCCGCAGAAAAGATATTCGGTCCCGGTGGCGTGCGCATCAAGACACAGGGAACAGCCGAACTGAAACTGGGTGCCACCCTGAAGAACGTGGACAATCCATCGTTGCCCATACGCAACCGCAAGACAACCAGCTTCGACTTCGACGAGAAAATCAACCTGAGTGTCAACGGAAAGGTGGGCGACAAGGTGAACATGAACCTGAACTACAACACCGACGCCACCTTCGACTTCGACACCAAGAACCTGAAACTGAAATATGAGGGTAAGGAAGACGAAATCATCAAGCTGGTAGAGGCTGGCAACGTGAGCTTCCCTTCGAACAGTTCGCTGGTTCGTGGTGCATCAAGCCTGTTCGGCGTGCGCACCGATTTGCAGTTTGGCAAGCTGAAACTGCAGACCGTGGTGTCGCAAAAGAACTCCACTTCAAAGAGCGTCAACACCAAGGGCGGCACACAGACCACACCCTTCGAACTGAACGTGACCGACTATGAGGAGAACCGCCACTTCTTCCTGGCCCACTACTTCCGCGAGAACTATGACAATTCCATGAAGTCGTTGCCCAACCTTACGTCGGGCGTACACATCAACCGCATCGAGGTGTGGATCACCAACAAGAGCGGAACAACCAGCAACTCGCGCAACATCGTGGCCTTTACCGACCTGGGCGAAAGCAACAACACCAGCAACAGCATGTGGCGCACGGCCACAGGGGGCGTGCCCAGCAACCGGTCGAACAACCTCTACGCCACCCTTATCAGCAATATCGACAACGAGTCGCGCAACATCGACGTCGTTTCATCGCAACTAGAGAACATGCCTGGCATGACGGGCGGTGTGGACTATGAGAAACTGGCAGCGGCACGACTGCTCACTTCAAGCGAATACACGCTGAACAGCGCGCTGGGCTACATCACCTTGAAGACCGCCCTGCAAACAGACCAGGTGCTGGCCGTGGCCTTTGAGTACACCTATGGCGGACAGACCTACCAGGTGGGCGAGTTTGCCTCGGACCTGACGCAAACAGACAAGTCGCTCTTTGTGAAGGCGCTGAAGAACACTCAGAACAGTCCCGCACAGGGCAACTGGCGCCTGATGATGAAAAACGTGTACTACCTGGCACAGAGCGTAGAGAAAGAGAAGTTCCGACTGGACATCAAATACCAAAGCGACACCACAGGAACCTACCTGACCTACCTGCCCGAAGAACAGCTGAAGAGCAAGACACTGCTGAAGGTGATAGGACTGGACCGACTGGATGCCAACATGAAACCGCACCCCAACGGTCAGTTCGACTTTGTGCAGGGCTACACCGTGAGCAACGGTCGCGTGTTCTTGCCCGCAGCCGAACCCTTCGGCCAGTATCTGCGCAGCTACCTGGAAAGCGTCGGCATGGGCTCCGTGGCCGACAAATACTGCTTCGACGCGCTCTATGACTCAACCAAGACCGTGGCCAAACAGAATGCTGAAAAAAACAAGTTCCTCATGACAGGACAGTACAAGGGCACGTCGGGCAGCGTCATTTCGCTCGGAGCCTACAACGTGCCACAAGGCTCTGTGAAGGTCACAGCCGGTGGTGTTGAGTTGCAGGAAGGCTCAGACTACAGCGTGGACTATTCGGCTGGCGAGGTAACCATCTTGAACCAGAGCATCATCGACGCAGGAACCAACGTCAGCGTGTCGCTCGAAGACAACACCCACTTCGGCATGCAGCGCAAAACCATGCTGGGTGTGAACTGGGAATACGACTTCAGCAAGAACTTCACCATGGGCGGCACACTGCAACATCTGCAGGAACAGGCACTCATTTCGAAGGTGAACATGGGCGAAGAGCCGCTGAACAACACCATCTGGGGAGTGAACCTGAACTGGAAACAGGAATCGCAATGGCTCACCAAGATGCTCAACTACATTCCCTTCCTGCACGTCAACCAGCCTTCGCGCATCACTTTCCAGGGCGAGTTTGCCCAACTCATCGCCCACACACCACGCGGCACACAGGACAACGCTTCCTATATCGACGACTTCGAGAACACCAAGAACCTTATCGACGTGAGCGATCCCAAGGCATGGGTGCTTTCAAGCGTGCCATCGATGTTTGCCGACCACGACGACAAGAACTCTGTGAAGAGCGGCTATGAGCGCGCCCTGCTGGCCTGGTACAACGTCGATCCCATCTTCACGCGCCGCTCGTCAAGCCTCACGCCTGGCCACATCAAGAGCGACCTGGAACAGCTGTCGAACCACTATGTGCGCGAAGTCTACGTGCGTGAGCTGTATCCCAACCGTGACCAAAGTTCCTACAACGGTGCCACATCCACGCTGCCCGTGCTCAACCTGGCCTATTACCCCAAGGAACGCGGCCCTTACAACCTGACACTCGACTTCAATACCGACGGAACACTGAAGAATCCGGCACAGAAGTGGGGCGGCATGATGCGCCGACTGGAAACCACCGACTTTGAAGAAGCTAATATAGAATATGTGGAATTTTGGCTGCTCGACCCCTACATCTACACCCGCAAGAACGGAACTGCATCGCGATACAGCGGCGAATTGTATCTGAACCTGGGCGAAGTGTCGGAAGATGTGCTCTGCGACGGAAAGAAATTCTATGAGAGCGGCATGCCCGTCGATGGCAGCAGTGCCTTTACCACCACCCAATGGGGTAAGATTCCGCAGCAGGCCACGCAGACCTACGCCTTCGCAACCACCAGTGGGTCGCGCGAACGGCAAGACGTGGGCTACAATGGCTTGACCGACGAAGAGGAACGAACCTTCGGAGCCTACGCCGAATGGCTGAACGCCATCAGCAGCATTGTGCAGAACGACAGTCTGCTCGAAGCCTGGCGCAACGACCCTGCCGGCGACGACTACCACTACTTCCGTGGCTCCGACTTCGACGACGAGCGCAAGAGCATCATGGATCGCTACAAGCGAATCAACAACCCGCAAGGAAACTCGCCCGCAAGCGACAACCAGACAGAAAGCTACGACACGTCGTACAAGACCGGACCCGATGTGGAAGACATCAACCAGGACTTCACCCTCAACGAGTATGAGCGCTACTACCAGTACCGCATTCCCATCAACGACGACGAACTGCAGGCTTACAACCGAGGACAGAAGCCTGAGAACAGCTACATTGTGGACCACCGCGACTACAACGCCAAGCTGCGTAACGGCGATTCTATCACAGTGAGGTGGTATCAGTACCGCATTCCTTTGGCCGAATACAAGGAGAAGCAAGGCTCCATCAACGATTTCACCAGCATCCGCTTCATGCGCATGTTCCTCACCGGCTTCGAAGAGCCCATCGTTCTGCGTTTCGGCTCGCTCGACCTGGTGCGCGGCACATGGCGCCAATACAAGCAGAATCTGCAGACTTCGGCTGGAGCCGAGACGGGCGTGATGGAAATGAGCGCCGTGAACATTGAAGAAAACACGGAGCGCAAGCCCGTGGCCTACGTGCTGCCGCCAGGCATCTCGCGTGCTTCCGACCCCAACCAGCCCCAGCTCACCGAAGACAATGAGCAGGCTTTGTGCCTCACCGTGAGGAACCTGAGTCAGAACGAGTCGAAGGCTGTCTACAAGAACACCAACCTGAACCTGCGCCAATACAAGCGGTTGCAGATGTTTGTGCATGCCAACCACCTGGTGCCCAACAGCACTCAGCTGGAAAACAACCAGCTGGCCGTGTTCATCCGACTGGGTTCCGACTACAAGAACAATTACTACGAATATCTCATTCCGCTGACGCTCACCCCCGAAGGCAACTATCGCTGGAACGTGCCCAGTGACCGTCCGCTCGTATGGCCGCAGGAAAACATGCTCGACATCGACCTCAGCATTTTCACTCAGCTCAAGAAAGCACGCAACATGGCACGCGCCAACGGAACGGCCAGCTACACACAGGTGTTCACCGACTACGATTCGAACAACCCGAACAACCGCATCAGCATTCTGGGCAACCCCACCCTGGGCGAAGTGAAGACCATGATTATCGGTGTGCGCAACCTGAGCAGCCAGCTCAAGTCGGGCGAGGTGTGGATCAACGAGCTGCGACTGCGCGAGTCGAACAACGAAGGCGGCTGGGCAGCCTCGGGCACCATGAACATTCAGCTGAGCGACCTTGGCTCCGTAAACATGTCGGGACGCTACATCACCGACGGCTTCGGCGGACTGGAAGAGAACATCCTTCAGCGCAGCACTGAGACCGAAAAGTCGTATTCCATCACTGCCAATCTGGAGCTGGGCAAGTTCTTCCCCGAGAAAGCCAAGGTGTCGGCACCTCTTTATTATTCTTACAACAAGGAGACCATCAGTCCCAAATACAACCCGCTGGACAGCGACATGGAGCTCGACGACGCCCTGGAGTCGTCGGTAAACAAGCGCGAACGCGACTCCATCGAGAGCATCGCCGTGACCAAACACATCAACCGAAACTTCTCGCTGTCGAACGTCAGGGTGGGAATCAAGACCAAGCGCAACCCCATGCCATACGATCCGGCCAACTTCTCCTTCAGCTACAGCCACTCGCACCGCAAGACCACAGGCGAAACCACCATTTGGGAAACAGAAGACCAGTGGCGAGGCGCGCTGAACTACAGCTACTCTCCCGTCTACAAAACGCTGGAGCCGTTCAAGGGGCTGAAGGGAAAATCGAAGTGGCTCGACTTCCCCAAGGCACTGGGCCTGAACTACCTGCCGCAAAGCATCGCCTTCAATTCGGAGCTGACGCGCACCTACTATGAGCTGCAGGAGCGCGACATGGAGAACACCGAAGACCCCAACCTGCCGCTGACGTTCAGCGAACAGTTCCTGTGGAACCGCGACTTCTCGCTGCGCTGGGACCTGACAAAGAACCTGCACATGAACTTCCAGAGTGCCACTCATGCTGAAATCGAAGAGCCCTACACCCCCGTGAACAAGGACCTGTACCCCGATCGCTACACAGCCTGGAAAGACTCCGTGTGGACCAGCATCAAGCACTGGGGTGTTCCGCTCGACTATCAGCAGTCGTTCACGGCCAGCTACCAGTTGCCCTTGAACAAGTTGCCCATCTTCGACTGGCTGAATGCCGACGCTTCCTATAATGCCACCTACTCATGGCTGCGCGGCACCGACCTGGACGATGGCAGTTCGCTGGGCAACACCATCTCGAACAACCGCAGCCTGACCATCAACGGTGCGCTCAATCTGGAGACGCTCTACAACCACATACCCTTCCTGAAGACCACCAACGAGCGCTTCAAGAAGCAACCTTCACGCAGCACAGCCAAGAAAAAGACCACTGCCCAGCGCGCAAAGAAGACCGACGACAAGGCCAAAGCCGACGACGCCAAGGAGCAGAAGACCCTGCCCAAGAACAAGAACACCTATCAGCGCGAGCTGACGCTGCTGCCCGACAGTGCCATCAGCGTGAAACACGGCAAGAAGTCGAAGCGCCTCTACGTCACGGCCAAGACCAAGCAGGGCAAGACCGTGAGCCTGAAGTGGAAGGTTGTAGACGACAACACCATCAAGGTGTGGCTGCCCAAGAGCAGTGACGCCTTCCAGCAAAACGCCAAGACCAAGAAAGAGACCAAGAAGAAGAACGAAGACATAGCCAAAGCCGACACCGTGGCCACCGACAGCACCGCCACGAAGAAAACGCAGACAAGGCGCAACCGACGCGAAAACAAGCAGGAGCTGGCCGATGCCACCACGCCCAAAGTAGACATCAAGATCAGCGTCATGCCCAAGGAGCCGCTCGACAAGCAGTGGTGGTACAACCCCGTACAGTACACGGCCCGCCTGCTCATGTCGCTGCGCAACGTCAACCTGAGCTATCGCAACCAGCGCAGCATGACGCTGCCAGGCTTCCTCCCCAACGTGGGCGACGCCTTTGGCCAGCGCACGGGCAGCGTGCTTGCGCCAGGACTCGACTTCGCCTTTGGCTTCAACGGCGACGACTACGTGCAGAAAGCACTCGACAACGGCTGGCTGCTGTGCAACGAGTCGGTGGCAACGCCATCGAACAGCAGCACCACGGAAGACCTTCAGCTGAAGGCCACCCTGGAACCTGTGCGCGACCTGAAGATAGACCTCAACGCATCGCGCACCATGACCAAGGCCAAGAGCGTGCAGTTCATGTATGAAGGCACGCCCACCACCTACAGCGGAACGTTCAACATGACCACCATCAGCATCCAGAGTGCGCTTGAGGGCATGGGCAATGCCAACAACGGCTACCGTTCGGCCTCGTTCGATAAGTTCAGAGACAAGGTGAGTGCCTTCCGCGACCGCGTGCAGGCCCAGTACGACAACGCCGGCCGCACGGCCAACCCCGTCGATCCCTACAGCGCCGACGTGCTCATTCCGGCCTTTCTTTCCACCTACACCATGGGCGGAAGCTCGTCGCTCGACATCTTCCCCATGCTCACGCGCCTGCTGCCCAACTGGAGCCTGAAGTATGCCGGACTGTCGAAGTTGCCCTGGCTGCGCGACCACTTCAAGAGCGTCAACCTGAACCACGCCTACAAGTCGGTCTACGCCGTGGGTGCCTACAACTCCTACAGTTCCTGGATTGAATACATGGGCGACCTGGGCTACGTGATGGGAGCCGACGGCTCGCTGACGCCATCGACCATGTACAACATCCCTTCGGTGAGCATCAACGAGGCATTCTCGCCCCTGCTGGGTCTCGACGTGACGCTGAACAACAACCTCACGGCCAAGCTTGAGTATAAGACCACACGCGTGCTGAACCTCTCCATGACCAGCGTGCAAATCAACGAGGCCCTGTCGAAAGACTGGGTCATTGGCCTGGGCTATAAGTTCACCAACCTGAACCTCTTTGGTTCGGGCACCAGCAGCCGCAAGGTGAAGGGAAGCAAGAAGAAAGGGCAGGCAGAAGACGACAACAGGCAGTCGCAGACGAAGAACCAGTCGAGCAACCGTGGTGGTCTGAACCACGACCTGAACACGCGCATCGACATTTCGTTCCGCAACCAGGCGGCCATCACGCGCGACATTGCCACGGGCGTTTCGTCGGCCAGCAGCGGCAACTCGGCGCTGAAGATTTCCATCGCAGCCGACTACACCCTGTCGCGTTTCCTGACGCTCACGGCCTACTACGACCGCCAGACCAACACGCCACTGCTCTCGAGCAGCAGCTACCCCACCACGACGCAAGACTTCGGCGTGTCGCTCAAGTTCTCGCTCACACGCTAAAAGCAATCACAACAACAAGAAGAATACTGTATCAAGAAAACAACTACGAATTTCACGAATGATGCGAATTATTTTACAGCCATTTGATAATCAAGGGCCATTTAATTCGCATCATTCGTGAAATTCGTAGTTTATATGTTTTGTCTGTTCTATTCTGACACGCCGTCTTTCTTTGTTATAATCAGCCTGTCAGTCGTTCCACGTCTGTCTCTTCCTACTTTTTGTCATAGGCATGCACGGGGTAGTCGGTGGTGAAGTGCAGTCCACGGCTCTCCTTTCGCTCCAGGGCAAAGCGGGTAATCAGGTAGCCCACGTTGATCATGTTGCGCAGCTCGCAAATGTCGCGCGTGGCTTTCACACGCTTAAACAGGTTCTCCGTTTCCTCATAGAGCATGTCAAGACGCACCCAGGCACGATGCAGTCGCAAGTCGCTGCGCACGATGCCCACATAGTTCGACATGATTTCGCCCACCTCTTTCACGCTCTGCGTAATGAGCACCTTCTCCTCGTTGCTCATCGTTCCCTCGTCGTTCCACTCGGGCACCTTCTCATTGAAGTCGTACAGATCCACATGCTCCAACGAGTGACGGGCCGCCGCGTCGGCATAGACCACAGCCTCGATGAGCGAGTTCGATGCCAGTCGGTTGCCGCCATGTAGTCCGGTGCATGAGCATTCGCCAATGGCGTAGAGTCGCTCAATGCTCGACTGTCCGTTCAGGTCCACCTTGATGCCGCCGCACATGTAGTGGGCAGCCGGGCGCACGGGAATGTAGTCGGTCGTGATGTCGATGCCCATCGACAGGCATTTCTGATAGATGTTGGGGAAGTGGCGCCGCGTTTCGTCGGCGTTCTTGTGGGTCACGTCCAGACACACGTGGTCCAGACCGTGTATTTTCATTTCCTTATCGATGGCACGTGCCACGATGTCGCGCGGGGCCAGGCTCAGGCGCTCGTCATATTTCTCCATGAAGCTCTCGCCGTTGGGCAGTCGCAGAATACCGCCATAGCCGCGCATGGCCTCAGTAATGAGGAAGGCGGGATGGGTCTCGCCCGGCGAATAGAGCGCCGTGGGATGGAACTGCACAAACTCCATGCCCTCCACCGTGCCCTTGGCGCGATACACCATGGCCTCGCCGTCGCCCGTGGCAATCACGGGGTTGGTCGTGGTCTGATACACGGCGCCGCAGCCACCGGTGCACATCAGCGTGATTTTAGCCAGATAGGTGTCCACCTTCTCCGTCTCAGGGTTCAGCACATAGGCACCGTAGCAGTTGATGTAGGGCGTGCGTCGTGTCACCTTGGCCCCCAGGTGGTGCTGCGTAATGATTTCCACGGCAAAGTGGTTCTCCTTCACCGTGATGTCGGGACAGGCCCTCACGGCGGCCATCAGTCCGCGCTGAATCTCGGCTCCCGTGTCGTCGGCATGGTGAAGAATGCGAAACTCGCTGTGACCACCCTCACGATGCAGGTCGAACGTGCCGTCCTCCTTGCGGTCGAACTGCACGCCCCACTGCACCAATTCCTTGATTTGCTCAGGCGCGCCACGCACCACCTGCTCCACGGCTGCACGGTCGCTGATGTAGTCGCCTGCAATCATCGTGTCCTCAATGTGCTTTTCAAAGTTGTCCACGGCCAGGTTGGTCACACTGGCCACGCCGCCTTGGGCAAACGAGGTGTTGGCCTCGTCCAGGCTGGTCTTGCAGATCATGCACACCGACCCTTTCTTGGCGCGAGCCACCTTCAGAGCATAACTCATGCCGGCCACGCCGGCACCTATAATCAAGAAATCGTACTTGTAAACCATTGTTTTAGTGTTTATGGGTGCAAAAATACAAAAAAAATTCGTAGATTTGCACGTGAAATGAAGAAATATACAATTTTTCTGCTACTCCTGTGTTTCGTCGCCCCCATCTGGGCTCAGTTCGACGAAGACGAAGACTACATTCTTGAAGACACCGTGGCACTGGCCGACAGCATTCCGGCCCATCTGCCATGGCCGCAAAACGTGCAGGCAAGACTGGACTCGCTGCTGGCCGACCCACTGCTGGAGACCACCCAGCTGGGCCTCATGGTGTGGGACCTCACGGCCGACTCGGCCCTCTACTGCCACCACCACCGTCACAGCATGCGCCCCGCCTCCACCATGAAGCTGGTCACGGCCATCACAGCCCTGGACCATCTGCCCTCCGACCACGTGCTCACCACCTCGCTCTATCGCAAGGGCGAAATAGCCGGTGCCACCTTCACGGGCGATCTCTACGTGGTGGGCGGCATGGATCCGCTGTTCGATATTGGCGATCTGCGCGACTTCGTCTACGAGTTGCGCCACCTGGGCATCGACACGCTGAAGGGGCGCCTGGTGGCCGACGTATCGATGAAAGACACGCTGCGCTGGGGCGAAGGCTGGTGCTGGGACGACAAGAACCCCACGCTCTCGCCCCTGCTCGTGGGCAAGAAGGCCAACTTCCTGGAGCGCTTCGCAGCCGAACTGAAGCGCAGCGGCATGGTGACAGACAGCATGACCCTCGACACGGGGCGCCGCCCCGGGGGCGCCGTCATGCTGACCAGCTGCCAGCACACCATCGACCAACTGCTGCTGCCCATGATGAAGGAGAGCGACAACCTGGCAGCCGAGGCCCTTTTCTATCAGCTGGCGGCCTGCTACGGCAACCGTCCGGCCCGCGCCATACACGCCCGCACGCTGGAGAAACAGCTGGCCACACACCTGGGACTCGACACCCGCAACTTCCGCTTTGCCGACGGCTGTGGTCTTTCGCTCTACAACTACGTGTCGCCCCAGCTGCTGGTGGCCTTGCTGCGCCACGCCTGGCTCAAGCCCCACATCTACAGCCACCTGCTGCCCTCACTGCCCATTGCCGGCATCGACGGAACGCTGGAGAAACGCATGTGCAGGACAGCTGCCCAGGAAAACGTGCGCGCCAAGACGGGCACCCTCACGGGCATCATTTCGCTGGCAGGCTACTGCACGGCGGCCAACGACCACCAGCTCTGTTTTGCCATCATCAATCAGGGCGTGCTGCATGCCGGCAGTGCCCGATGAAAATAATTCTGGCCACGAATGAGAATAATATTATTCCAATTCGTGAACTTATTATTCCAATTATTCCAATTCGTTTCCGTATAGCAAGAACGAATCGTACCAATTTATTTTTTTTATGATTACTTAAAACTATAGTTGAACCATAAATTGCGTGCCGCAAATTTACAACTTTCCACATACAACCCCACACGACAAATGTCTCAAAAATACTGGCTGCAGCGTTTTTCTGTGAACAAGAATGGTTTATTGCAAATATGAACATTGCCCGACGACAATGGGGCCCCGGTAATTTCGATAAAGCGGACAAAAAAAATTTGCAAAATAGCGCGTGAAACATAGAGCCAGACTACGTTTCACGCGCTTTTCCATGTTTTCGCCCCACCCTTTCGGCCCATTCACGCCGCAATCAGGCCCCCGTTGCCCCACAATCGAGCCTCCGTTGCGCTGCAATCGCAGTCGTTTTGCACCACAACGGAGCCCCCATTGCACCACAACGGGGCTCTCGTTGCATCGCAACACAGCCCCGTTTGGTCAACGTTCCATGGTCACTTTTTCAGAACCACCTGATTATCAACAGTTTGCCAAAGCAGTCTCAAAACTCAAAAATTTGGACCCAGACACTGCGTTGGCTGAAAAAAAACGAATTATGGCCCACTTCAGTGAACACGAAGACACAAAGATTTTCACTTCAGTTTTTCCAGCACCCGCTGCAGTTCGAAGTCGAAGATGTCGTAGCCGCTGATGCGGAGATCGTCGCGCACACGGCGGCCGTCGGGGGTGATGGTCTCGTAGTGGGGGATGCCGTTGAACTGGAACAACTCTTGCAGGCGGGTGAAGTCCTGATTGGTGAGGCAAACGGTTTCTTCGTCGGCCAGCCACTCGTCGACATAATTGTGATAGGCTTCGCTGCCCTCGGCGGTGCGCTCCCCCGCAATGAAGACCAATTTCACGTCGTCGCGCTTGGCTATTCTGGCCCGCAGTTCCTTGCTCGCCTGGATGGCAGCACGGCAGGGGCCACAGGTTATGCCCCAGAAGTCGATGACGAGCAGCTGGCCAGGGTACTTGGCATTGAGACTCCTGATGAGTTCAGCGCCGGGAGCGTCGGGCAGGGGCGTGGCGAGCTCGGTCTGCGCCAGTCGGCGGTTGCGGAACTGCTCGGCCTTCTGGCGGAGGTAGGGGTTCTTCAAGGCATCGAGGTAGAGCGGGAACAGCCGGTCGAGCAAATCTCCAGCCTCGCGCCAAGTGTCAAACTCCTGAGTCATTTCCTTATAGACACACAGTTGGGCTGTCAGGTTTTCCCTGTCCGTGCCCATGAACTTGCGAAGGGCGGTGACCAGGTTGGCGAGTTTCTTGGAGAAATTCTCAAAGTTGATCTCCATGCCGCCTCCCTCACTGAGAATACCCCTGTACTTGTCTTCTCTGACGGGCTTGGCATACGGAACGCGGTTCTGTAGAAGGGAGAAGCTGCTGCTGGCGAAGAGCAGCGGATTGTCGTAGTCGATGCGGCGCATGGGGGCGTAAGTCTCGTAGTCAAGATACTTCTTCCACTCTGCGCTGTCGAGGATTTCGGTGTGCCAAATGCTGTCGCGCATTTCGGTTTTCGCCAAGTCTCTTGCGATTCTCTCGATACAGCCTATGTAGTTCATGCCGAAGTTGGCCTGCAGGTCGGCCAGCGCCAATTGCACTTCCTGTGGCGTGTAGTCCTCGCTGTGGCTCAACTTCTGCAGTCTGACCATTGCCCGCTGCCACACCTCGTCGGCCACCTCGTTGGCTTCGTCAAACGTGCCATCGAACTCCCATAGCGGTTTCATCACGTTCTCTAACTTACGCGACGTGCGGAGCCACCGTTCCACGTCGCGGCTGCTGCCATTGTTATAGACGCACTCGTAGAAGTCGAACATGAGCTTGCGCACAGTGATGTCGATGGTCTCGCCGGGGCGGGCGAAGAAACGGATGGCATTGAAGTGCACCTTCGATTCGTCGGCAATGAAAGAGTTGCGGACGGGGTGGCTGGCCAGGAACTTCTTGCAGAACGTGCCGTCGTCGGCAATGTCGAGCACCAGCACCGTGTTGTCCTTTGCAAATACGTCATCGAAATAGCACGCCATCGACGAGAATCCGAACTCGTCGGCGTCGTAGTCCTCGATGCGGCCTTTGATGGTGATGGTGTCGGTCTTGAACCAGTCGGCGGGCACCGTCCACGGATTGGCCTCGACCAGTTCCTGCATCGTCGGGGCGTTCATCAGTTCTATTTTGTTGTAGACGAAAGATGCACCTTTCCAGACGACGAAAAGCACTCCTACAACAAGGAGAACGATGATGAAGTTTTTCTTTTTCATTGGTTTTGGGCTTGATGGT
This sequence comes from uncultured Prevotellaceae bacterium, assembly GCA_902770845.1. Taxonomy (GTDB): domain Bacteria; phylum Bacteroidota; class Bacteroidia; order Bacteroidales; family Bacteroidaceae; genus Prevotella. The sequence goes on along the minus strand of CACXUV010000029.1, from coordinate 3,570 downwards.
TAATGATTGGTACAGACTTGATTTCAGCTGTATGCGCTGTGTGGGTGCAAAGATATGGCATTTCAGTGAAACTCATACTACAGAAACGTTGCCATTCTTTCGTATTTCGTTGCACGATGCAGGCCCTGTGCCAGCCCGCTTGCCCATCAGGGCAAATCTGTTTCACTGGTAAGGGTGCAAACAACATGGACAGACAATGCCCTTTGGGCAAACGGGCAGGCACAGGGCCTGCCCCTACATTCAGAAACCGTACAGGCGAAAAAAATCCGCGAAGCTGCAATGAGTTTCGCGGAATAGTTCATGTGTTCTTCCGAAGGAGCGACGCGGGGGATTGGCCGCGTCGTGTCTTCTCCGTTGTCATTTGGTGCCGCCGCCCACGAGTGAGCTAACAAGCGACGGGACAAAGATACAACATAATCTCCAAACCGCCAAGCGATTCGGAGATTATGTTTAGCCGGAAGCAGTTTATTGCTTCTACGGAATTAGTAGCGGAGGAGGCTACTCACAGGCACCTTGATGTTGTTGAAGGCACGGACTGTGAGCTTAGCATTATAGCTCTCGCCTTGAATGACGTTTGCGTCGAAGCGGAACTCCTGCTGACTGGGCTGATACCACTGGTTCTGAGCAATGTTCACATACTTGCCGTCCTTGAAGTAGGTGTTGCCGAAGTGGTTGTGGTGCTTCAGGTCCTCAAGCATCTGCTCGTCAAGTCCGGCAGGCATCACGGGCTGACCCAGTTCCTTCTCGGCCTTGGCGCAAAGTGAGTTGTAGTCATCATCAGTAATGCTTTCGTCATCATAGCAAATCACGGCGCCGTCGCCCATGTCCTTGCTCTTCGAGACGATCAGTACGTGGCACGTTTTGCCTTCAAGGTAGGGCATGAAGCTGGGCAGCTGGCTCTTCACTTTGTCAATCGTTGTGTTCAAGTACGACTTAGCCTCCAGCGCAATGGGCAGGGTGAGCTCCAACGTGGCCTTGCCATCGACATCGGTATGGGTGCCTCTTGGCCACTGGTTGACATCGCCAGACTCAACCGTGAGCAGCACAGGGGCATCCTTGACCTTAAGAACCATGTTATCGCCCGACGGTGTCAGCTCTGCCGTTACACCCCTGAAATACACGGTGTTGCGATAGTATATGTTCTTGTTGGTCTCATCGATGGTGTACTGGACGAAGTTGAAGGTCAGTCCTTCATAGGTGGTCTTACCAGCTTCGTAGTCCTCAATACTGAAGTTGAGCGTCTGGTAGTCGGAATTTTGAGGATATTCACCATACCAGTGGAAATTTGCAGAGAGTTGCTGGTCAATAATCTGCACTTGTCTGGCATAATCATTCTTGCTGACCATCAGATCGAAGATTGCATCGGCAGCATCCTCAAGCTTCACGGTGAGTTTGCCGGCAGTGGTGGCAACAGTAGCAGCACTATTCTCAAAAGCAAAGTTGACAACCAGATCCTTCTCGTCGAGTATCACATCCTTGAAGGTGCTCTGACCCTTGCTATTGGTGGCACTGATTGAAGCAAGACCCTTGTAGGAAGCAGGCACATAGAGCTTGTAGCGACCCAGCAGGTCGGTAATGACTTTCAGGTTGTTCTGTCCCATCATTGTCAGTTCCACTGTACACACCTTGCTGGTGAGGCCGGTGGTAGCCACAGAACCACTGATAACCGAAACACCTTCAACAGTCAGCGTGACCTCCTTCGTCTCGCCTGCATTCAGCGGACCAACATCAACACGGGCTTTCATGTTCTCATAAACACCGTTTGCCTCGACAAACATCTTGACACCAGAAGGCACAAAACCTTCTACGTGGCCTTTGGCATCGGTGTACCAGTTGCGCTGGTCGTCGACATTGACCCTGATGTCCTGCAATGCCTTGCCGTTCTTGTCGACCACATTGACCTTCAGCGTGGCGCGCGACTCGGGGTAGTCGAGGTTCCACCAAGAGAAGTGCTTCACCGTACCCACGTAGACATCGCCCTGACGCTTGGCCACTCCTTCTTCTACCCAGAGGCCCTTCGCCTCATCAAAGCTCCAAAGGGGAATCTCGTCGTAGGTAGCCTTATCCTTCATGGAAGCGGGCACGGGGAAAGTCAGCGTAGCCTCCTTGCCGGGAGCCAGCTGCAGGGCATTGCCAGCATCGTCGGTCAGCTGAACAGCCACCATGCCGAAGCTGATGAGTTGAGCACTGCTACCGTCTGCGCGAACAGCAGCCAGATCACCACCAGGCATCTGCTCGGCAAAGATGTCACTGCCTGGTGCAATGTAGGCCATCTGCGCATTAACATTGCCTGTATAGGCATTGCCGTTTGCGTCTACATAGCCATTGGGCAGCTGCACCTTCATCTCTTTGTACGTGTTCGTCTCCGGATCGTAGCCTGCCTGATAGGTCATTTCAACACCTGCAGTGGCGTCAAAGCTTTCGCTGCGGGCATTGCCACTACTAATCATCTCGATTCTCCAAATGGCCTTGTCGCTCTTTGCCATGGAACGGACCACGTCGATGTAGCCAGCCTTCTTGAACTTCAGCACCACGCGGTTGTCTACCGTGGGTACATTCTCGAGGGTGAACACACCGTTGGCATCGGTAGTGGCCAACGTCTGGTCGCCGCTCATCACGCTGACGCCCTCAATGGGAGAACCGTAGTTTTCCACGATACCCGTCAAAGCGGCATAGCTGAACTCAGTGGGAGCAGGGCCGTCGTTGCCGCCATTGCCGCCACCGTTGTTGCCACTGTCGTTGTCGTCGTCGCTGCTACAAGCAGCCAATGAGAAACCTACCAGAAGGGCAAGTCCCCATACCAAAAGAAGATTGATTTTCTTCATGCGTACATAATAATTTATAGTTAGACATTAAATTCTTCAAGGCACAAAGATACTACATTCCCCTAACAAACGAGGGCAAGAAAAAGCAGAAAATGGCCTGTAGTAGCCATTTCCTGAGAATATGAACGTTTTTTGTGAATATGAACGGTAACGAGGTTAGAGCTGTGCCAGCTCCACGACCTTGTCTACTGCGGCACTGAGTCCGTCGGCGTTCTTGCCACCGGCCTGGGCAAAGTGGGGCTGACCACCGCCGCCACACCTCGTCGGCCACCTCGTTGGCTTCGTCAAACGTGCCATCGAACTCCCACAGCGGTTTCATCACCTTCTCCAACTTATGCGACGTGCGGAGCCACCGTTCCACGTCGCGGCTGCTGCCATTTTATAGACGCACTCGTAGAAGTCGAACATGAGTTTGCGCACAGTGATGTCGATGGTCTCGCCGGGGCGGGCGAAGAAGCGGATGGCATTGAAGAAATGTTGCCGTTATTTCGTATTTCGTTGCACGATCAAAAAATCAGTCTGTTCGGTTGTCTGCATGTTCGCTTGGCATCATGTCCGCTTGGCATCATGTTCACTTGGCATCATGTTCACTTGGCATCATGTTCGCTTGGCATCATGTTCGCTTGGCATCATGTTCACTTGGCAACATGTTCGCTTGGCATCATGTAGGGGCAGGCCCTGTGCCAGCCCGCTTGCCCATCAGGGCAAATCTGTTTCACTGGTAAGGGTGCAAACAACATGGACA
>CACXUV010000028.1 GCA_902770845.1 uncultured Prevotellaceae bacterium | reverse complement strand
TTATTGCCATCGATAGCTTTCACTGCCATGCACTCCATTTCAATGAGCCAGCCATCGCGGCACACTGGCGCATGCACAATGACATGGGGCTTGTCGGAGAAACGTTCTTGAAAGAGTTTGCTCACAACAGCATAATCGGCAGTGTCGCGCAAATAAACAATCATTTCGCCCACGTGGTCGTAGTTGCATTCAGCTTCGGCCAGCAATGCCTCAACATTTTCCCAAATGCGATGGGTTTGCTTCACCACATCCTTGGCATACATAATCTGGCCTTTGTTGTTGATGCTTGCCGTTCCCGAGATGAGCACATGACGGCGGTCGCCATAGTCAATGCAGGTGCCACGTTCAAAACTCACGCCATAGTCGCTGGTGCGGTTCAGATGGGAGGGGGCATAGAGATATTTCACCTGTCCCTCTTCAAGACCTTGCACGGCATAGTTGTCCATTTGCACCAGCACATTGGGGTCTTGCTGTCGGCCTCCAATGCCGGTTGAAGCAATGAAGTGGGTGTCGTGTGTAAGTCCTTGCGTGAAGAACACCTGGTTGCGTGCTCTCACCACACCGCCATAATTCAGGTCTATATCGTTCACGAACAGCCAGGTGCGCATGCAGTTGTCCTTCAGTGTGCATTGCTCCTGTGCCAGTTGCATCACATATTCGTTGAACAGCAATCTTGTCTGATATTCTGAGTTGGCTGCCAGATTGTGGGCAGAGGCATTCCACAAATGACGATACGGGCCATGGCTTGCTTCATAAAGTTCGCTGGGCAGCAATCTTGTTGCCACATGGGTCATGAGATAAGCCCAAAGAGCAACCTTTGTGCCGTCAAGCGGTGCTTGCTGCACCATGCTTTTGGCACAGTCGGTGAAGTCGGTTGCCACCACATCGTCCATCTGATTGGCGGCATCGCTCAGAAAATAGCGCTTAAATACAGCCACAGCCCCCTTTAGCTGCACATCGACCAATTGTTGATAAGCTCCCATGACAGCCTCCAGTTGCTGTTGATAAGACTGTTCGGGGTTGCAAGCATGTATCATCACCTGAAACTCATCCACCTGGCCCGTGCCTTGAAAGGCAAACACTTCAGCCTTTGCGTTGCAGAATGAAAAGGTATTGTTCATCAGTTCTTTTTCTTTTGCGTGCAAAGGTAATCAAAATCTTTGTAAATCGGCATGGTCTCGACGCATTTCTTTTCTGTGTCGTTGCATTTTGCATAACAAATCAGGCATAAGAGTGCATGCCACCCAGAATATAGTTCACACCGAAGTAGGTCATGAGAATGGTCAGAAAGGCCAGTGTGACGTACAAGTGATAAGCCAGCGGACGGCGGAACAGCGGGAACGAACGTTGGTGAACAGCCACGGCATAGACCATGAACATGATGAGTGCCCATGTCTCTTTTGGGTCCCACGACCAATAGATGCCCCACGAAATGTTGGCCCAGATGGCTCCGATAAAGATGCCAAAGCCCAGGGTGGTGAGGGCAGGGTAGAGAAACAGTCGGCTGAGCATGGCCAGTGATTCGATTGCTTCATGCTTCCTGCTGCCCACCATTGCAACAATCAGGGCCGTAAGTCCACAGATGAACGTAAGGCTGAGCAAAGCAAACGACATCATGATGATTGAAACATGGATGGTGAGCAGTGGCGAGCGCAGCACAGGCATCAGTCGACCAATTTGCGGATCCATTTGCGAAATGTGGCTCACCAGCAGGAAGAAGCCCGACAGCAGAAAGCCAAAGACCAGCAGAATGGGGAAACGACGATAGAGCAGGAGTGTGATGAGCTCGATGAACCAGGCCATCAACAGCATTGTTTCATAGCCATTGCTCATGGGCACGTTGCCACTGATGATCCAACGCAGCACTTCGCAGCATGTGAGCGCCAGGAACGACAGGAGAAACACTGCAGTGAAGCCCATGCTCACTTTTCTTCCCACCGTTTTGCGCAGACGCACCGATTGCCAGATGAAAAAGCCCAGCGTGAGGAAGCCCATTGCGAGATTGAGCATGAAGAGCACGGTGGCAAATGGCACGGCATTGTAGAGTCGTTCGGCTTGCATCACCGTACTGGTGGGAAGCGACTGTCCGCCATATTTCTGCTGATGCTTCTGCATCATGTCGAAGTATTCGTCAACCTGCTGAAAGTGTTCGTCGAGCACTTCCTGATAAATCAGGCTGAATATGTCCTTCATATATTGTCGCTGATCGGCTGGCACCTGCAGCTTGTCTATTCGTTCGGTGGGCGAATACCAGGTGGTATTGCCATTGGCACTGGTGTATGGAAACAGTTTCAGGGGTGTTCCGCGTCGCAGGTCCATGACCATCATGAGCTGGTCGTCGACCTTGCTCACCTGTTTGTGAAAAGCATCGTGCTGGCCTCCTTGGTAATACTCCTGCACGTATGGGCCCAGCACATATCCCACACCAGGATTGAAGAATTGGTTCACTGAGCAATAGTCGGCCAGTTGCCGGGCCTCCTTCAGTTCACCACTTTTTATTTTTACAATGGGTTCCTGGCTCCATTCATCACCATAGAAGATGAAGCCCGACAGCACCTGACAGGCAGTAAAGTCGCCATAATGGCGCTTTCCATAAAGTTTTTTTGTAAAGTCGAGCGCGTAGGTTTCAACCGGACAGATGCGCCCATTGTAGAGCATGAGTAACTGGCCAAAATGTTCAGCCGTTTCCTTGGGGAGCGTCTTGGGTGCTGCATTCAGCGGCGAAAGATGAGAGGCAAAAGGTGAAAGCATCACGATGAAAGCCAGTGCTTTAGTCATTTGATTACCACTCACTTCCAATTTCTCACTATTGAGAACCTTGCGCACCACCTGCCTGTATTGCCCTTTGGGATCGATGAGCATCCACACCAGTGCAATGAAAAGCAGGGCATAGCCCAGGTAGGTCACAGGAATGCCCCATGGATCGCGATTCACGGCCAGCACCGTTCCCTGCTCATCGTCGTCGTAGCTGCTTTGATACAGGCGCACGGAGCGATGCGAACAGATGTTGTTCATCGACACCACCTCATGATGTTCCTCGTTGTCATAGGCAATCGTCAGGTGCGATTCATAGTCGGCTGCTGCCTGCGTGCCTGCATGATAGCGAATGATGAAAGAATCGAGCTGCAAGGTGAACGGCAGGCTGTGAACCACACCGTCGGCAGCCACATATTGCTGTGTCTTTTCGTTCAGCCTCAGGTGCAAGGCACCGCTGTTTGACGTAAGTCGCGTGAGCAAAGCTCCCAGCAGAATAACCACAAACGACAAGTGGAGCGCCACAACCGACAGTCGACGCACGTGTTGTTTCAGAAAATAGACTATGGCAACTGCAGCCAACAGTGCCCATAGCACGGTGAACCACCATGTGTCGTAGATTCGCAGGCCACCTGCATATTCCACGAAAGTGGCGATGGCCATGACGGCCACCACCACAATGTATAACAGAATAAGAGCTTTCTTCAGCATAAAAACATGTTTAGATAGAACGCAGGAACTTTACAACAGCGTCGCGATCGGCCTTGGGCAGATTGAAGAATCGTTCCGTGCACCAGTAGGCATCCGACTTCTTTGAATAGCCATGCCACATGATGGCCTCGATTTCGTTGCGCGCACGGCAGTCGTGCAGACGGTCTTCGGCACCCGTGTTGATATGAGAAAGGCCACGACCCCACAGCGGAGTGGTGCGGCACCACGAACCATGAATACCATTCTTCATGTAGAGACGGTGCTGCAGCATGTCGGTATAAGGATAGATGGTCTGATGTGGATACTTGGGCAACGACAGATTATTGTTCACTACCAGTGCAGGAGCCCAGTAAGCATCGTCGCCAGTCGTCCACTTGGCACGGTGACAGGAGGCACAACCAATCTGATTGAACACTTCCTTGCCGCGTTGCACAGTCTTGTCGTTCAGGTCGCGTGCGCGAGGCACAGCCAGACCACGATGCCACACCATGAACTGCCAGAAATTGTTGTCGGTCATCTCAGGCTTGAAGTTGTGGTATGGGTTGTCAAACTGGTTGGTACTGGGGTCGAGCAGGGCGGCAACAGCCTTCGAAATGCCTTCGTCGGTTCCGTCGTTGTAGTAAGGCGAAGTGGGGTCGGCCTTGATCTTTGCAATCACGTCGGCATTCTTCGACATGGCCGTAGCCCATGCCGTAGTGGTGTAAAGATAGGGGCGATCGCTGCGGCTCACGTTGGGAATGTTCCACATGGCGTTGGCACCGGCACCGTCTTGCAGCGAAGCACGTGTCATGGCATAAGTGAAACGCTTGATCTTCATCTGATTGTCGGCCAGCTTATACCAGGCACCGTTGGCCTTGCCCAGTGTGGGATCGCCAGCCCAGTCGTTCTTTTCGGCATCCCAGAAGTTGGGGTTCAGGAATTGCGCCACATCGCGTCCAGCAGCCATGTGGTTGGCAGCCTGGCGCTGATACTCAGCCTTGAGCGAGTCTTCGGGAATGGCATCGAGCAAGCCAGTACCATAAAGTCCAATCGTAGACTCCAGACGGAAAGCCAGATTCGAAGGCTTGGGGTCGGTGTTGAAGGCATCAATATCGATGCTCAGTTCAGGATAGATCAATTCGTATTTCTCACCATCGGGGAACTGCATGGGCAGTCCGCTCTCCATAGCTGTCACCTTCTCCCAGCTCAGGTGAATGCCGTCTTCCTCGATAGGAGGCAAAAAGGGCGAAACAGCCTGTGTCTGGGGCATACCCGTCACCTCGCTGATGTAGGGGCCGTCGTCGCTGTTGGCACCATCGGCAGGGTGATAGACCACCAGCAAATAGCCATTGCCGCGCTGAGCAGCCTTATAGCTGTCCACACGCTTGCCGTGGCCATAGCCGGGGTGGCAGTGAATGCAACTGGTGCGCACAGAGGCCGGTCCCAGTCCTGCAAACGACGATGTGCTCTTCTCGGTGAAGTCATGCTCGAAAAGCATCTCACCAAACTTGAAGGCGTTCAGCAAGTCGGCCTTCTCAATGGCAGGCGTTTCGTCTTCGTAGCATCCGGCCACGGTGTTCTCTGTGGTTCCCAGTTCGCCACCGGGATACCACTCTTCGGCCAGGAAGCCAGCAGTGGCCTTACCCACATATTTGTAGTCGTCTTCGCCAGTGGTGCTGATGTTGCCTTCGGCAGTCTGGCCATTCTCGTTGCTGTTGCTGTCATCGTCGTCGCTGCACGACACCATTGGCAGGGCACAGAGCGATGCCAACAGCCAGCTTCCTAATAAATGAGTCTTTTTCATACGCATATTTGTTTAAGTTTTGATGGTTCGTTTCAACCGCATCACACAAGAACGCATTTGGTACAGAGGTCCTGTACCATTCGTACACAGCCTTTGTACCACACGTACAAGGCCCATGTACGAATGGTACATGGCCCTTGTACTAAATGCAAATCACTTCTATCTTGTCGTGACAAAGTATTGTTTCTATTAATATTTAGTTCTTGAGAATCCACTGCGAAGCAGCATTCAGCTCGTCGTCGAGTGCACCGATTGCGTCCATAGCAGTTTTCACATACGTGGCACCGGGATCCTGTACGAATGCCTTTCCGCTTTTCTGGCAAGCCACCAGGGCTGTGAGTGCAGCCTGCAGCTTGGCCTCGAGTGTGGCAGCCTCGGTGGGATTGTATTTATTCAGATAGGCCATGACCGACTTTTCTGAAGGCTGTCCTGCCTTGGCGTCGATGTTGCCGTAGAGTGCATTCTGAATGCTCATGATGTTGCCATAGAAGTCGGTGAACGAGTTGTGGCTGTAGGGCGACTCAATGTAGTTGGGATCGTCTTCAACCATTTCGCCGGTCTCTTCGTCCTCATGCTGTTCGGGCTTGCCAATGGCAGCACGATAGGCTTGGCCCATCTTCTGGTCGGCCACCTCGGCACAGATGTTCGAGCAGCCACCCACAAGGATTTCCTCGACCACCTTCTTCCACGAACCATAGGTGCTGTTGCCGGAATTGACAGCCACGAAGTTCTCGCCGAAGCTCATTCCGTTCTTCTCGACCGTGGTCTTGAAGTCGTCGCTTGTCTTGGCACATTCGGCCACACGCTGAGAATGATCCAGTTTAGCCTTGTTGCCCAGCCAAGCCACTTCCAACTGGAAACACTTGTCGCGCAGATCGCCTGCAACAGCGGTGGCAAAGATCACTTCCTCCTTACCCGTCACAGTGCCCTTGGCTTTCACATCGGCATCGGTCTCTTCGGCATCGTTGTTGAAGAAATCGGCAGAACGGTTCTTGCCATCACGGAAGAAGATGAACTCAATGCCATGGAAGCCCAGATTCTCAGCCGTGAGATTTGTGCGTGCATAGTTGATACCGTCGGCAGCATCGAGTGCGTTAATCTTGCTGTCGTCGGCCAGGTCGTTGGCCAGTGTGGGCACATCGAGTGGCCATGTGTCAATGTGTGGGTCTATTTCGAAATCGCTGGCAGCACCAAAGAGGAAGGCTTCGCTCTCTTCCCAATACTTGCGGGCCGTCTTGTAGGACGTGCAGATTTCGTCAATCTCGCTTTGCTCCACCTTGGTGCCAGCCTTCAGCTTGTTCTTCAATGCCAGAATCTGGTTGTAGAGATTCTCGCTCTCATTGGCCAGATTGGTGTAAGTGGGGTAGACCACAGCCGTGAGATATTCGTTGGCCAGTGTCTCAATGGTCTGATTCTGCTCTGCAACAATCTCGGCAGCCGACTTTCCACTACCGCCATCGTCATCGTCGTCATCATCTCCACAGGATGCAAATCCCGTACTCAGTGCCATGGTTGCTACACACATGGCAGCAAATTTGAAATACTTTTTCATCATGATTTAAATGTTTTTTTAAAAGTTTTATTGTGTTGTCGAATTATTTTCATTACAGGAAAAATCCTTCGTAGGCAACGCCAATGTTGATGCTCGGCTCATTGTTGCAGGGCGAGGCCAGCTTGCGATAGGAATAATCTGCCTTGATGGCAATCTCTGGCACAGGATAATAATTCAGACCAAAGGTGAACACTTGTCGATGGGTGTAGTCATTGGTGGCCGCAGGCTGCGTGGGCTCCTGCAAGTAAGAATCGTAGTTGTCGTAACGTCCAAAGACATACAGCTTATGTTCAAGCTGTTTCAGCTTCTTAATTTGTGAAAACACGTCGTAGCCAGCCTCGATGCCCACAGCATAAGCATTCTTTCCCACGTATGACTTGCTGTAGGGCGAGTTCTTGCCCAGATTGACCTTGGCCTGATTGAGCAATGGTGTGTCTGAAATATGACCATAGTCAGCCTGTCCGCGCACAATCCAATTCCAGCGGTTCAGCGTGAAGTCGAACGAACCAATGCTCACATTGGCCTTCACGTCGTTGTAAATCTTGCCACTTCCCTCCATTTCGTTGGGGCTCACGTTGTGCATGGCTTGTCCGCGAAAACCACTCAGGCCCAGTCGCAGGCCAGGAATCAGCGTATAGTCCAATCGTGCGGCAAAGCCATATTTGTTGGCTGGCTTAAACTCGAATGCCGAGCCGGCACCACTGTGAATCCATCCGTCGCGGTTGAACATCAATGCGTTCAGACCAGCCGTCACCTGTATTTCGTAGCGCAGTCGTTTGTAGCGTCCCCAAAAACTGATGCCCGTGTCGTGCCAGGTTGACGGAAGCACGGTGTTTTCGCCTTCAGGACGATAAACGGTGAAGAAGTTGAGCGGTTCGTGGTGGGCATTGTTCAAACCAACGGGAACGATGATGTGGCCTACGCGCAAATTGGCAGCACGCGAGAACGACTTCTGAATCCAGAACTGTTCCAGCTCCACCTCGCCACCTTTCTCCACTTCATTCTCATATTCTCCACCCTCGTCGGTTTCCATCTCAACGGCTGTACCGGTGCCCGTGTGCTCAAACTCAATCTCGGTGCCCATAGTCCAGCCACGTCCAAAGTCATAGCCCAGGTAGATCACTGCGTGTGGAATGTCGAACCGACCGTTGGCGGGATCGTCCTTGTATTTGGATGGGTTGCGATAGCGGTAAATATTGTCACTGTAGAAGTTGCGGCTCATGGCCACTTCGCCATAGCCACCAATGCTCAGTCGGTTGCCTTTGGCATGGCTCATCACGCTGTCGGCCGTATTTTGTTGTGCCGCAGCGGGTGTTGTCAGTAGCAGCATTCCTGCTGCAAATGAATAGAGTAGAGTTTTCATTATCCTTGATTTTTTTCGGGTGCAAAGTTATGGTTTTCGCCGAGAACAGGCAATACCCAAAAGTTATGAAATTGCAGTTGCACTATTGCATGAATAAACAAAAATAGTTACTTTTGCACTCAGTTTTATAAATATAATAAGGTATGAGGAACGAGAAATTGTATGAGAGCGACGACAAGATGATTTCGCTCATACGCGACAACTACGACCTGCTGCAAATGCTGGGCTCGTTCGGTATCAACCTGGGCTTTGGCGACAAGACAGTGGAAGAAACGTGCAAAGACAACGGGGTTGACACCTATACGTTTCTGGCCGTGGTGAACTTCACGGTGAACGGAACAGGAGACTATGAAAACGACGAACGGCTGGACGTGCCCACACTGATGCACTATCTGGATGCCAGCCACAGCTATTACCTGGATTTTCAGTTGCCTTTCATTCGGCGTGAGTTGCAGGACAGTCTGAAGCCAGACGAATCGGTGGGTCGGCTCATCGTACGCTTCTATGATGAGTATGCACAGGAAATAAAACGCCACATGATGTATGAGCAGAAGACGCTTTTCCCCTACGTTCAGTCACTGCTCGACGGCCACCCCATGCAGGAGTACAGCATCGAGACGTTTTCGCGACACCACAAGGAGGCCGACAAGAAACTGCGCGAACTGAAACTACTCATTATTAAGTATCTCCCCGGCGACGGACTGCACAACAACATGCTCACGGCCACGCTGCACGACATTTATGATAATGAAGAATGGTTGCGGCAGCATGCCATGATTGAAGACCACATCTTTGTGCCTGCCATCCGACGACTGGAAATGCAGACACGGCAAAGCGACGTAACGCGCAACATTGCCGACATGGTGCTGAAGGGAGCAGCCTCGCAAACGGCTGAGGCATTGAGCGACCGTGAGAAAGACGTGGTGGTGTCCCTGGTGCAGGGCATGGCCAACAAAGAAATTGCCGACCACCTGTGTATCTCGGTCAACACGGTGATTACCCATCGGCGCAACATTGCCCGCAAACTGCAAATTCACTCTCCTGCAGGGCTCACCATTTATGCCATTGTCAGCGGACTGGTTGATATTTCCTCCGTAAAGATATAGCATAATTCATAAATATTGATTATCTTTGCACCGTCAAAACGAAAAGACCTGCTGAGATGAAAATAGTGAAATGGGGCTTCATTGGCTGTGGAGAGGTTACTGAGAAAAAGAGTGGCCCGGCTTTTTCAGACGTGGAAGGCTCTTGCGTGATGGCTGTGATGAGCCGCTCGGAAGAGAAAGCACGCTCTTATGCCGTGCGCCACGGCATTGCCCGATGGTACACGGATGCACAAGAGCTGATCGACGATCCTGACGTGAATGCCATCTATGTGGCCACACCACCGTCGAGCCATGCCACTTTTGCCATTATGGCCATGAAAGCAGGAAAGCCTGTCTACGTGGAAAAACCACTGGCTGCCACGTATGACGACTGTGCACGCATTAACCGCATCAGCGAGCAGACGGGAGTGCCATGCTTTGTGGCATATTATCGTCGCTATCTTCCTTACTTTCAACGTGTGAAACAGATCGTGGAACAAGGCGTCATTGGCAAAGTCATCAACGTGCAGGTGCGTTTTGCCGTTCCTCCACGCGAACTCGACTATTCACACCCAGAAAACCTGCCATGGCGTTTGCAGCCCGATATTGCCGGCGGTGGTTACTTCTATGACTTGGCACCACACCAGCTCGACCTTTTGCAAGACATGTTTGGCGTGATACTCGAAGCCAGGGGCATTTGTGCCAATCGCGGACAAATCTATGCTGCCGAAGATTCGGTGAGTGCGGTGTTTCGCTTTGAGAATGGACTGCCAGGATCGGGCTCATGGTGTTTTGTGGCTCATGATTCGGCACGCGAAGACAGCATTCAGCTGATTGGCGACAGGGGCTCGCTGCGGTTTTCCGTGTTCGACTATGCTCCCATAGAACTTCACACCAGCGAAGGCAACGAGTCGATAGAAGTTCCCAATCCGGCATGTGTGCAGCAACCGCTCATCACATCGGTGGTGGAACATTTGCAGGGGCTCGGTGTGTGTACCTGCACCAGTATGTCGGCCACGCCTGTAAACTGGGCTTTGGACCGCATTCTAGGCAAGTTCTGATAAAGATTGCTATGAAGAAAACTGTGTTAATCCTATTTTTTTTGGTATCATGTATGAAAGCGTCTGCAACCTGCGTGATGGAAAAAGCTGATACGGTTGACACCCTGCCACATCAAACAGAAAAGAAACTGAGCCTGATGCGGCGGCTTATTCGTGGCTTCGACCGTCTTGACGAGCGATACATAGAACCTCAGCACTATGTGTTCACTGTGATGCTTCAAACTACTTACACCTATGACAGTTACACCATGCGCAGTACAGGACAGAACTCGCAGCGAGTGAATTTTTCTCCAGATGGAAGTTGGAAGGTTGGGCCCTATGTGGGATGGAAATGGATCTTTGGCGGTTATTCCTTCTCTTTGGGTCACTCCACTTCTGGAAAAGGCAAGACCGGACTGGAATTGAGCATATACAGTTCGCAGGTGGGTGTGGATTTGTTTTATCGAAGAACAGGCAGAGACTACAAACTGCGCAACATGCGGTTGGGGCAAGATATTGACACAAAAAGGCTTGAAGGTGCTTCCTTCGATGGCGTCAGGGCTGGAATCACGGGCATTAGTGCCTATTACATTTTCAATCACGGCCGGTTTTCCTATCCTGCTGCCTTCGCACAAAGCACCTGCCAGAAGATTAGCTGTGGTTCGTGGCTGGCTGGTGTTGGCTATACGGACAACACCATCGAACTGGATCACCAGAAGCTGCAAGAACTCATGACTGAACGATTGGCACCACAAAAGGTGCAGCTTGACTCAGGACTCATGTTCAACAGCATGAGCTATCGTGATCTTACGCTGTCGGGCGGCTACGCCTACAACTGGGTGTTTGCCCGTAATTGGCTGTTTTGTGCCAGCGGACAGTTGGGCGTTGCCTATAAGTACAGCTCAGGCAACTTGATTGGCTCTGCACGCTACTTCATACAAAATGTGAATGCCGACTTGGTGGGGCGATTTGCTTTGGTCTATAATGACACGCGCTGGTATGCTGGCATAAGTGCCATTGTGCGTTCAAACAACTACAGGAAGAATCGCTTCATGGCAAACAACACGTTTGGAACCATGAGTGCCTATGTGGGTTACAACTTCGGACTGAAGAAAAAATATCGCAAGAAAAAAGATAAAGAATGACAAAACAGACAATCATACGCGTAATGACGGGTTTTCTGTTGTTGCTTTCAACAGCATGTGCTAGTGCCGCTCAGCCTGTTTGCTATAGCAAGGCTGACAGCCTGTGCATCGTTTCCCTGTTGAAAGAAGGACAGACCAACACGCTCTTCTATGCCCGGAAATTCCTGGGCAAGCCCTACGTAGCTTACACACTTGAAGTGAACAACGACGAACAGCTCGTAATCAACACGCGCGAATTGGATTGCACCACTTTAGTTGAAACCGTGGCTGCCCTGACACTGTGTGCCAGACAAGGCAAAAAAAGCTTTGCCGACTATGCTGCCATGCTTAGACAGTTGCGCTATCGGCAAGGACTTGCCAAGGATTATACATGCAGGCTGCATTACTTCAGCGACTGGATTGAAGACAACACCCGAATGGGCTTCGTGAGCGAGGTGCAGAAGCGCGTGGCTCCTTTCACGGCCTTGCAGCAACTGAGCATTCACTACATGAGCAAGCATCCCAATGCTTACGCTGCCTTGAAAGCCCACCCAGAGTTTATCAGTGAGATTGCCAAGCAAGAACGTGAGCTCACAGGGCGACACTATCGCTATATTCCAAAGTCGCAAGTGAAAAACACGGCAGGTCTTCGCGCTGCCGTGCATGATGGCGATATTATTGCCATCACTACCTCAAAGGATGGGCTCGACATTGCTCATTTGGGCTTTGCAGTGTGGCACAAGGACGGACTTCATCTATTGAATGCCTCGCAGTTGCATAAAAAAGTGGTGGAAGAGCCCATGACGCTGAGACAATATCTATCGAAGCATCCCAAACACACGGGAATACGTGTCATTAGGCTGCAAGATAACAAGAAATAGTATAAACTAATAAAAGAAAGAATATGGAATTACCTGATTTCATGAGTTATGCCAGCAAGTTCTCGCAAACTGACTTTGTCGAGAAAATATCGCGTGTGGCAAAACGGGCTGGTGCCAAATTGGTATATGCAGCGCTGATTCTGTTCTATACGCTGCAAAGTGACAAGATTAGTGTGCGCGACAAGGCTGTGATCATTGGCGCACTGGGATATCTCATCAGTCCGCTTGACGTGGTGCCCGATGCCATTCCCATCGCAGGTCTGGGCGACGACTTGGCCGTGCTGCTTTATGTGCTGAAGTCGGTGTGGTCTGACGTTGATCCTGAAATACAGAATCGTGCTAAGTCAAAACTTGCCGACTGGTTCGATGACGACGAAATGAAGGAAGTCGAAGGTATGCTTGATTAGTGGGCTGCACGATGGCCATAGAAATATTGGCCGCGTTTCTTGGTGATGCGCCCATAGTTAATGGCATGCTTCGGACAATGATGATAGCAGGCCAGACAGCATGTGCAGTCGCCATTGTGTTGCCATGAGGGCGTTTTTCCGTCGAAGACGAGATCGCCAGTGGGGCACACCTTGGCACACTGGCCACAGTGGATGCATGCCTCAACGTCGACTGTGAATTTACGATCGCTTATCATGTGGCCATTGAAATAGTTTCCGATGACATGACTCATCACCCAGGGAGCAACGCCGCGCGTGGTGTGTATTTCGTTTTCTGTCCGTTCTGCAATCATGCGGGCAAACTGGTTCAGCTGTTCTTTGGCTGTGGCTATTTTCTGCTGTTCACGTTCAGGTGTATCGGTGTACATGAAGGGCAGACACACATAGCTTTCGGGCATGATGAGCGAAAACATGCTCGACGCTGTGGGCAAACTGGCAGCTGCCAGTTCTTTGTTCAGCAGTTCCATCGTCTTTCCGATGCTGTCGCCACAGGTGGTCAACGCATAGCAGTAGTGGCCTGAAGCATTTTCTATATGCAGTTTTCCAATGAATTGCCTGACAATGTGTGGCGGTTGCCAGCCGTGAGTGGGAAAACAAAAGCCAATGCGCTCACCTTCTTTGAGCGTGTAGTGACAGCTACCCTTCATTTCGTTGGGTATGAAATACAAAGTCTCACCAGTTGTCTCGGCCAACATTGTTGCTGCCCATCGGGTGTTGCCCGTACCAGAAAAATAGAATATCATGGGTGCAAAGATACAAAGAAGAGCGCAAAAGTCCAAATAAAAATTTGGCTTTTCAATTGCTTCTTTGTATCTTTGCACCTTAATTATGAGATACTTCATTACTTTGAGCTACGATGGCACACACTATCATGGGTGGCAGGTGCAACCCAATGGTGTGTCGGTTCAAGGCGAGTTGCAACGCTGCTTGTCGTTGTTGATGCGCAGCGAAGTGACAGTCACCGGAGCTGGGCGCACTGATGCTGGTGTGCATGCACGCATGATGATGGCTCATTTCGATACAGACACAGAGCTTGACTGTCGGCAGTTGGCTTATAAACTGAACCGGGTGCTGCCTTTCGACATTGCGGTGCAGAGCGTTGCTCCTGTTGATGCCGATTTGCATGCACGCTTTTCTGCTATCTCGCGCACGTACCATTATTATATATATACGCAAAAAACACCTTTTGAGCGACACTATGCCTGCTACATGCACTATGACCTTGATTTTGCTCTGATGAACCAAGCAGCAGCAACCTTGCTGAATTATGAAGACTTCGGCGCTTTCTGCAAGGCACATACTGATGTGAAGACTACGCTCTGCAAGGTAACAAAAGCTGAGTGGCATCAAACTTCGGCAACGACATGGTATTTTGAAATCACTGCCAATCGGTTCCTACGCAACATGGTGCGGGCTGTTGTTGGTACGCTTATCGAAGTGGGACGACACAGATTGTCGCTTGAGGACTTCAAACGCGTCATAGAAGGAAGAAAGCGCAGCGATGCAGGCGAGTCAATGCCTGCCAATGCCCTGTTTCTGGAAAATATTGTCTACCCGATTACATTTCAACAATCATGTGGTTAATACTTGCTTTCATGTCGGCCGCCTTTTTGGGCGTATATGATTCCTTGAAGAAAAAATCTCTACGAGGAAATGCCGTCATACCCATTCTGTTCTTGAACACGCTGTTCTCCTCACTCATCTTTCTGCCTTTCATTGTGCTGAGCAGCACCACTAATTTGCTCGATGGCACAATCTTCAGCGTGGCATCGGGTGGATGGGAAATGCATCGCTATATTGTGCTGAAAGCGGTTATAGTTCTTTCCAGCTGGGTGCTGGGCTATTTTGGCATGAAGCATTTGCCGCTTACAATTGTTGGTCCCATCAATGCCACACGGCCTGTAATGGTGCTTGTGGGCGCCCTGCTGGTGTTTGGCGAGCGGCTCAATGGCTGGCAGTGGATAGGCGTGCTGCTGGCAGTGGCATCGTTTTTCCTGCTCAGTCGCAGTGGAAAGAAGGAAGGCATTGACTTCAAGCACGACCGCTGGATATACATGGTTGTAGGAGCTGCGGCAATGGGAGCTATCAGTGGCCTATATGACAAATATCTCATGGCACCCGTTGAAACGGGTGGAGTGGGGCTCGACCGCATGATGGTGCAGTCGTGGTACAACATCTATCAATGTTTCATGATGCTATTCACGCTGGTGGTGCTGTGGTGGCCACGCCACAAAGAGACGACACCTTATCACTGGGACTGGTCAATCATTGGTGTCAGCATTTTTCTTTCTACGGCCGACTTCATGTATTTCTATTCCCTGTCGTTGCCCGATGCCATGATTAGCATTGTCTCAATGATTCGACGCGGCAGTGTTGTCGTGTCTTTCATCTTTGGGGCCCTTTTCTTCCAAGAGAAGAACCTGAAGGCCAAGGCGCTCGACCTGGCATTGGTGTTGCTGGGCATGGTTTTCTTATACATAGGTAGTCACTGATTTTCTGTAAATAACTAAAAACAACAATATTATGAAACGTTATCTTTCTCTTTTCGTTCTTTGTGCATGCTGTCTATGCGGCGCAAAGGCTCAGTCTTGGACAGCCGACAATGGTAATGGTACTTTCACCAACCCCCTGTTCTATGATGAGTTTTCCGACCCTGACATTTTGCGTGTAGGCGACGACTTCTACCTGGCAGGAACAACTATGCACGCTGTTCCCGGCTTGGTCATCCTGCACTCGAAAGACCTTGTAAACTGGGAAAATGTGTCGTATTGCTTTGATCGTTTCGACTTCACTGACGATGCTTTCTCTCTGAAGAATCACAAGGAGGTTTATGGACAGGGCATCTGGGCTCCTTGCATTCGCTATGCCAATGGACAGTTCTATGTTTTCTCCAATGTGAACGGAAAGGGGTTGCAGTGCTATACAGCCAAGGACATCAAAGGCCCTTGGACTCACCATAATATGAAAGGCGACATCTATGACCTGGGCGTTCTCTTCGACGATGATGGAAAGGTGTATGCCATTCATGGGTATGGCAAGGTGAGATGCACAGAGTTGAAGCCCGATATGAGTGGCCCTGTGGAAGGAACGGAGCGCGTGATTATTCCTGAAGGCAATGGAGTGGGAGAGGGTCATCACATGTATAAGATAAATGGCATGTATTATCTCATTTCAACTGACTACAGGCCCAATGGGCGCACGCTCTGCTCACGTTCCAAGAGCATTTGGGGCCCTTACGAAACGCGTGTCATCACGGCCGATGAGACGTATGGCTACCATGCAGCTTCGCTCACACAAGTGCCCCGTGGGGAGAAATACCGCATTGGGCAAGATGGTACAAAGTTTGGCCTTGGCCCTGTTGACAAGGATGCTACTGCTTGTTCCAATGCCCACCAAGGTGGCATTGTACAGTTCACAGACGGCTCATGGTGGGCCCTCTTCATGCAAGATTTCCACTCGATTGGACGCACGGTGTGTCTGATGCCAATGACATGGAAAGACGGCTGGCCCATGGTGGGATTGGAAGGCAACTTGGGCCGTGCTCCACGCACATGGTTCAAGCCTGGCTTCCAGTCTGTTGCAGTACAACAGCAATCAACGGAACAAGCCACCCACGCCCCCTACGAGCGCAATGAGTCCTTCGATGGCAAGCAGTTGGGCCGTGTCTGGCAGTGGAACCACAATCCTGATGACAAGATGTGGAGCCTGAAAGGCGGCCGTCTGCGTATTCAGTCACAGCCAGCCGAACAGCTGATGTGGGCTCGCAACACCTTGACACAGCGTGTTATCGGTCCGAAGTCGGTAGCCACCGTCGAACTCTATACCAAGGGCATGAAGGACGGCGACATTTGCGGCTTGGGCAACATCAACGTGCCCTGTTCGTGGCTTGGCATCATGAAGGACGACAACGCAGGAACACTCATGCTCCAGTCTTTCAGCCAATACAACGCCGACCCCACACAGGCACCTGCTGTTGTGCCCTTTGCTTCTGCCAACGGGAAAATCTGGCTCCGCTGCATTGGCGACTACGACAACGACAAGATGCAGTACGCCTACTCGTTAGATGGCAAGACATTCCAAACGCTGGGTCAGGAGATTCCCCTCAGCTATCAGCTCATCACCTTCCAAGGCTCGCGCCACGCACTCTTTGCTTTCAATTCAAAAGGAAAGAAGGGCGGTTATGCTGAGTTTGATAACTTCACCGTAGAGGAGCCTTGTGCCGATCGTTCAAAGAACATTCCTTTCGGCAAGACTTTCCGCATAATCAACAAAGCTACAGGCCGTCCAGCCGTGTGTGATCCACATGGTATTCTTTACGACACACATGCAAACGACAAGAGCCAACGCACACAGTTCCAGTTGATTGATCGCGGTCAGGGAAAGGTATCGCTGAAATGCGCGGATGGTCGTTACATCAAAGTGTATGGTGAAGGACTTGCAGGCGACGTGCGTTTCACCACCAATGAGCAAGATGCCGAAGTCTTCCTCTGGCAAGATTATTTGGAGCACGACTTCATGCTATTCTCGCTGCGTAACCATCGCTATGTTGGAAAAAGCCCTACAACAGGCAGCCCCTATAGCATGGACTATGTGGGACCTGATCCAGCACGTCGCAATGGTGCGGTGCTTTCATGGGAAGAAATGAAATAAGATGTGTTCTCACAGGTAAAATTTGAGAAAAAGTTGTAACTTTGCACCCATTTATAAACAATAATAAATAATGATGAAAAAACGCAGATGGCATTGTCTGAGAGGACAAGAGCCAACAGAATTTGATAAGCAAATCATGTACTGGGAGAACAAGGGCAAACTTGTTCCCACCAGGGAATTGATCAAAACGCCCGAGCAAATCGAAGGCATACGCAGGGCTGGAGTTGTAAATACGGGCGTGCTCGACGAAGTGGCAAAGAAGATTCATGCAGGCATGTCTACACTTGAAATTGACAAGATTTGCCGCCAGTATTGCGAAGAACATAATGCAATTCCTGCTTGTCTGAACTACGAAGGATTTCCGATGAGTGTATGCACCAGTATCAACGAGGTGGTGTGTCATGGCATACCCAAAGAAGAAGATGTGCTTGAAGAAGGCGACATTATCAACGTAGACTTCACCACCATTCTTGACGGCTACTATGCCGATGCTTCGCGCATGTTCATCATTGGCAAGACCACTCCCGAGAAAGAACAGTTGGTGCGAGTAGCCAAGGAGTGTTTGGAGATTGGCATGGAAGCCGCTAAGCCCTGGGGCTTTGTAGGCGACATTGGCCATGCCATTGAGAAACATTGCAAGAAATATGGCTACGGCATTGTGCGCGATCTGGCTGGTCATGGCGTTGGACTGCAGTTTCACGAAGAGCCCGATGTGAACCACTACGGCCATCGTGGCACAGGAATGCTGCTCGTTCCTGGCATGGTCTTTACAATTGAACCTATGATCAATATGGGTACATGGAAGGTGTTCATTGATGCCGACGATCCCTATGAGTGGGAGGTTATTACCGAAGATGAACAGCCATCGGCCCAGTGGGAACATACACTGCTGATGACGGAACATGGTGTTGAGGTGCTTACTTACTAAAACTAAGCATTATTAAGCCTGGTGATACAACAAAAAAGTCAGTGGCCTTCAATCTGAAGACCACTGACTTTTTTCATGAGAATATGCGTTAGTGGAAAATTGCAGAATGTTACTCTATCACCACAAGGGCATCGTCTTCCATGACACTCTCACCAATCTTTACGCAAATGGCTGTAACCTTACCTGCCTTCTCAGCCTGCAGATTATTAGCCATCTTCATGGCTTCGAGTACAACCACAGTGTCGCCTACCTGAACTTCATCACCCACAGCAACCTTAATGTCTGTTATGACACCAGGTAGCGGTGCCTTCACAGCATTGTTCTTGTTGACGGCTGCTTTGTTAGCTGCAGGCTCGTCGTTGTTCTCCATAGCAGCAGGCTTGCCCAATACAGGCTTCTTTTTCTCCGGCTCAGGCTGTTTCTCCAATTCTACTTTGAAGTCTTCGCCATTCACAGTAACGGTAACGATATTCTCTTCGATGTTGCCCACTGCAACCTCGTATTTCGTTCCGTTTATAGTGTACTTATATTCTTTCATTTTTCTTAGATTTAGGGATGAGCTGTCATGGTCTGAGCATAGCCATTCCATTGTGTCTGGTGCTCTGCAATTGTAATGATGCCCGGCTCAATGTCGTGGACATTATTGCCAAAGTGCTCATGAAGAGCCATTGCGATGGCAGCATAAACTTCGTTTTTATTCATACGTTTTTCATTGAACTTTGGCCATTGAGCATTGACCGTCATTGGGCAGCCCCCATATTTTAACCGTCAATGTTCAATGGTCAATAGATTTTACATCGGTATGTTTCCGTGCTTCTTGGCAGGCAGTGCGTCGCGCTTGGTGGCCAGCTGGGCCAAGGCACGGCATACGCGGAAGCGCGTGTTGCGAGGCTCGATCACATCATCGATGTAACCATACTTGGCTGCCTGATAAGGATTGGCAAACAGTTCGTTGTACTCGTCTTCTTTCTCGGCGATGAATGCCTTCACATCCTCACCAGCCTCTTTCTTGGCCTTAGCCTCCTTGGCATAGAGCACGGCAGCAGCACCACTGGCACCCATCACGGCAATCTCAGCCGAAGGCCATGCGTAGTTCAGGTCGGTGTGCAATTGCTTCGAGCCCATCACGATGTGAGAACCACCGTAAGACTTACGCAATGTAACGGTGATCTTAGGCACAGTGGCTTCACCGTAGGCATAGAGCAACTGAGCACCATGCAGAATAACGGCATTATACTCTTGACCTGTGCCAGGCAGGAAGCCAGGAACATCAACGAAGCTGACAATAGGAATATTGAAAGCATCGCAGAAACGCACAAAGCGTGCTCCCTTACGGCTGGCATTCACGTCGAGCACGCCAGCGTAGCACGAAGGCTGGTTGGCCACAATGCCCACGCTCTGTCCATTGAAGCGGGCAAAACCCACAATAATATTCTTAGCAAACTTGGGCTGAACCTCGAAGAACTCTCCATTATCAACCACGGCACCAATAACCTTATACATGTCATAGGCTTCATTGGGATTCTCAGGAATAATCTCGTTCAGCGAATCTTCCATGCGGTTGATGGGGTCTTCACACTTTTTGCGAGGAGCCACTTCCATGTTGTTGGAAGGAATATAAGAGAGCAGCGTCTTCAGCATTTGAATGCCTTCCTCTTCGGTCTTAGCAGTGAAATGGGTCACACCACTCTTGGTTGCATGCACGCTGGCACCACCCAGATGCTCCTGATCAATGTCTTCGCCCGTAACGGTCTTCACCACCTTCGGACCTGTGAGGAACATATAAGATGTTCCCTCCATCATCAGCGTGAAGTCAGTAAGAGCTGGAGAGTACACTGCACCACCAGCACAGGGGCCAAAGATGCCACTAATCTGTGGAATAACGCCCGAAGCAAGGATGTTACGCTCAAAAATCTCGGCATAGCCAGCCAGTGCATTGATGCCTTCCTGAATGCGAGCACCACCCGAGTCATTGAGGCCAATGACAGGAGCGCCCATCTTCATGGCCATATCCATCACTTTGCAAATTTTCTGGCTCATGGTCTCTGAGAGCGAACCTGCATGCACAGTGAAGTCTTGTGCAAAGACAAACACCAGGCGACCATCAATGGTGCCACTGCCTGCCACCACACCGTCGCCGGGGAATTGCTTCTTCTCCATGCCAAAGTTGTGGCAACGATGCTCTTTAAACATGTCGTATTCCTCGAACGAACCCTCGTCAAGAAGCATTTCAATACGTTCGCGTGCTGTGTATTTGCCACGGTCGTGCTGCTTCTGAATGGCTTTTTCACCACCACCGAGACGAGCCTGTTCACGTTTCTCGATGAGCTGCTTAATCTTTTCTAATTGTTTGGTCATTTTTAATTTATTTTTTAGGGAAACTGCCCTCATATTAGACTTAAAATCACTGTGGCTCAGTCTTTACAGGGGCCTATGTCCTTATGAATTTAGTGCTCGCAAAGTTCGGTCAACACACCTGCAGTTGACTTCGGGTGCAGAAAAGCAATGTTCAGGTTCTCAGCACCTTTGCGTGGTGCCTGATCAATGAGACGCACACCCTTTTCGCTGACTTCAGCCAGTGCGTTAGCCACACCATCCTCAATGCAGAAAGCTACATGGTGAACACCCTTGTTGCCTTTGTCCAGCCACTTCTGAATAGTGCTTTCGGGGCTTGTGGGCTCCAGCAATTCCAGTTTCACTTCACCGCATTTCAGGAAGGCGGTCTTCACTTTCTGGTCTTCAACCACTTCTGTTGCATAACACTCCAGGCCAAGCACGTCAGTAAAGAACGGCAGGCTCTCCTCAATGCTCTGGACGGCAATGCCCAGATGCTCAATGTGTGAAATCTTCATAATGAATAAAAATAGATTATCTATAATATAATTTGGCGCAAAATTACAAATTATTTCTCTCTCTGCCAAATGTTTCTTAATTTCATTTGTGAAACAAACCTAAAATGTGGCGTGTAATAGAAAATCGGGGCTCAATGATGATGTGGTGCAATATTTTTTTTGTGTGCGCGTTATATAAAAGATGAATTACGCAATTAAACAATCTATCATACTGCTTGTCTTGCTTTTGACAGGCAATATTGTTCATGCACAGTCGTTCACGTTGAAAGGCAAGGTGAGCGATGAGGAGGGCAACGCTTTAGAGTTGGCCACTGTGAGCTGCTTGCCTCAAGGAAAATTTGTTTTTACCAACCTAAAGGGCGAGTATAGCCTAACGCTGCAATCAGCTGACTCTGTAGAGATTAAATTCTCTATGGTTGGTTATAAGACCCGAACCAGAGTGCTTCGCAATCCCAAGACCACACAAACGCTTCAGATTGTGATGCAGCCCATTGATGCACTGGGTGAGGTGGTAGTGACCGAGCGTCGCCGACAGACCGACCAAATGGAGCAACTCGACCTGAAAGACCTCAAGGCTGTGCCGTCGGCCAGTGGCAATGCGGTGGAAGAATTAATTCAACAGCAGGCAGGCGTGAGCACACACAATGAGTTGTCAAGCCAATACAACGTGCGTGGAGGTTCATTTGATGAAAACTCTGTTTATATAAATAATGTGGAGGTGTATCGTCCGTTGCTCATTCGTAGCGGACAGCAAGAGGGTCTGTCGGTCATCAATCCCGATATGGTTGAGAAAGTTGGATTCTCTTCAGGCGGATTCTCTGCAAAGTATGGCGACAAAATGTCTTCGGCACTTGACATCACCTATAAACGCCCGCAGAAATTCGAAGCTACGGCCATGGCTTCACTGCTTGGTGGAACGGCTTATGTGGGCATGGCCAACAAGAAGTTCAGCATGTCGCACGGCTTGCGCTATAAGACCAATCGCTATCTTCTTGGCTCACTTGAAACAACTGGAGAGTACAAGCCCAATTTTCTTGATTATCAAACATATATTACTTATGAGCCCAATCGCCGCTGGACGATTGATTTCATAGGAAACATATCGGAGAACCACTATAACTTCAAGCCCAAAGACCGTGAGACCAGCTTTGGCACAATGGAAGATGCCAAGACTTTTCGTGTATATTTTGATGGTCAGGAAAAAGATATTTTCCGCACTTTGTTTGGAACGGCAGGCATCACACGCCATTTTGGTGACTCCACCCACGTAAAACTTTTGTGGTCGGCTTTCCACACTAAAGAGCAAGAAACCTATGACATTCAAGGGCAATACTGGCTCGATGATACTCAGTCGAGCCAGCAACTGGGCGTGGGCACCTATATGGAGCATGCCCGCAACTATCTCACGGCCGACGTTCAGAGTGTTAAGTTGATATTCAACCACAAGTTGCGTCATCATGACATTGAAGCAGGACTCAACATGAAGTGGGAGCATGTCAAGGAGCAAAGTCGTGAATGGGAGATGCGCGACTCGAGTGGCTATTCTGTACCGCACACATCCAACCGTCTTGATCTGATCTATACACTTGCTTCCAGAAACAACATGTCGTCACGGCGCTTCGAAGGCTATTTGCAAGACACCTTCCGATGGTCGACAGGCGGTACTGAGGACGACGCCGACGAATCCTCTGAGGCAGAGTCACGACAGACATTCTACACGCTGAATTATGGTGTGCGCTTCACTCATTGGTCGTTCAACAGCGAGATGCTTGTCTCACCACGACTCTCTTTAGCAGTCGTTCCTTCCTGGAATCAGGATGTTACGCTGCGTTTTGCAACAGGCCTTTATTATCAGGCTCCTTTTTACAAAGAATTGCGCGATACCACTACGGTGGGAAGCATGACGGTGGCCACACTCAATGAAAACATCAAGAGTCAGCAGTCGCTGCAATTCATTGCTGCTCTCGACTATCGTTTTCGCATGATGAACCGTCCTTTCAAGTTCACAGCCGAAGCTTACTACAAAATGCTCTCAAATCTTATTCCCTATAATGTGCAGAATGTGAAAGTGACGTACTATGGTGAAAACATGACTTCTGGCTATGCTGCAGGCATCGACCTTAAATTGTTTGGCGAGTTTGTGCCCGGCACCGACTCTTGGCTCACTTTCTCTCTCATGCGCACTCAGCAAAAGTTCAATGGCCATTGGGTTCCACTGCCCACCGATCAGCGCTATGCCTTAAACCTCCATTTCACCGACTATTTCCCAGGCACCAACCGCTGGAAAATGACGCTGCGACTGGCTTATGCCGATGGGTTGCCTTTTGGCGCTCCTCACCGTGGTCTGGAGGCTCAGAACTTCAGGGCTCCAGCCTACAAACGGGCCGATATTGGTATGAGTTTTCTGGCCTATAGAAACGAACACCACACCAGCTATAAACTCAAGAATGTGTGGGTAGGACTGGATTGCCTGAATCTTTTTGGCATCTCCAATGTGAACAGCTACTACTGGGTGACCGATGTCACAAACCGCCAGTGGGCTGTGCCCAACTATCTCACAGGGCGCCAAATCAATGGAAAGGTGATTGTGGAATTCTAAACCTAATCACCACATTGTTAAGTTCCTAGGCGAATACAACTTCAAGAACCAATAACACAACAATCATAAAATCTATTACAACGATGAGAAAACATTACGCACTAACCGTTGCCCTGGCGTTCAGTGTCTGTGGGGCTATTCAGGCTCAGGACCGTTCCTCGTCAAGCATGTATCTCAAAGCTACCGACAAGCCCGATGTCCTTGTGCCATTTTCCATCAGTGCCGAAGGCCATCGCTTTCAGCCCTTATGGGGATTGGACCAGGCATGGATTGACAAGAACATCCTGCAACGCGGCATCAACTTCATGGGCGTTGAGAATATAGGGATTGGCCGATCGGCTTTCAGATTCACGAAACCGCTCATTAACGACTCTGTGCTCGATGCAGCTGAGGTCAATATATTAAAACAGCGCAGCGATATTTTCGACCTCGTCAGTCCCACACTTCCCATCGTGCTCACTGCCGATCAGGGAGCCTCAGAAGGCACGTCAAGCTATTACGTTACCAACCGCAGTGCCAACATTGAGCATTGGGCTGCCATGATCAACAGTCATGTGGCCTGGATGCAACAAAACACGAAACATCCCATCACGGGAGTTTCGCCATTCAACGAGCCAGACTACTGGACCGTTGAAGAAGGTGCTACGCCCGAAAAACAACGTGACGTGGCCCGACTGTTGAAGAACAACTATCCGCGTTTTAGCGACATTGCCATCGTGGGAGCCAACACACTGAACAACGACGAGGCAATGAAATGGTACACACCAGGCAAGAACTACTATGACTGGGGAAACACTCACCAGTTGGCTGGCTCTTTCGACACCTTTGCCGGATTCTTCCAGCAGATGCAGGCCGATGGCAAGGTGGGCTATGCCGACGAGATGCACAACGTGGCAGAAGCTATGATTGGTCTGGAATATGGCATGAACGTGGGTATATGGTGGGGCTTTGAAAGCAGGGCTCGCGGTGAGTTCTGCGACATCAGCCGTCATGGTGTTCGCCTGGCTTATGGTGAGCATCGCCCCAACTGGACAGCTGCCAGCGTCTATCGCCACGACGACGGTAGCGTGAAAGCATTCATTGGTTGCAGCGAGCGTCAGGCTTCGCCAACAACCTATCAGTTCCTGTCGCTCGACCACGAGGTCTACTACAATGGCTATGGCCCTTGCCGCGAATTATCAATTGATATGCCTGGCGGTACAGGCTATTCCAAGAACCAGCTGAATGCTGAACGTATGTTCGACATTACATGGGGACCTGATGTGCCACCTTCTGCCATTGATGGCAACTATATCATCATGAACAAATACAGCCGTGCTGCCGTGACCGTCTCTGGTGGCAATATCTGCCAACAAAAATATAGCAAGATGGCTACTCAGCAGTGGAAGATAACTCCTGTGAGCCAGCGTGCAGTAGCTGACAAGGTTGGCGGAGACATCAGTGGCTACGACATCGTTTCGCTCAATTCTTCCGGCACACGAATCAATGTGCTCAACCACTCAGCAAGCGACAAGGCAGACCTCATTGCCTACAATGCCAATGGCGACGTGAACGAACAATGGCATCTGATCTATGCCGGCGACGGCTACTACTACATTCGCAATCGCGAGTCGGGACTTTACCTCACCCTCGAGGCACGAAACTCGCTTGAAAACACCAATATCCATCAGTCTAAGTTGCTCACCGGCCGTTATCTTGACCAGCAGCTGTGGCGCATCATTCCCATTGATGCCACCTGCGAGACGAAAGCCCCTGTTGCTCCTGTTGGCCTCACTGCCCAGGCTCAGAGTGCTTCGGTGCGACTTGAGTGGCAGCCCAACAGCGAGACCGATCTTGATGGCTATATGATTCTGCGAGCTCCCACGGCCACAGGACAATGGAACACCATTGCCCGCAAGGTGAAGACCCCCCACTTCGTTGACAACACCTGCCAGCCAGGGCAAGAATATGCCTATAAAATCAAGGCTATCGACCGCAGCGACAATCAATCGGCACTATCAGCCGATTCTGTGGTGGTCACACCCATAAGCCAGCCTGCGCTCATTGCCCAGTGGGATATGGAAGGTAACATGCGCGACACTACCGAAAACATCCTGGATGCCTCTCTCTTTGGCCAGGAACTTTATACCGACAAACAATACAAGAGTGGCAGCAAGTCACTCAGTCTCACTGGTTCCAACTACGTTCAGTTGCCATATTCTGTGGCATCTACCCCCGAATTCACCATCTGCATGTGGGTGTTCTGGCGCGATTCTTCCAAGAGCTGGCAACGCATCTTCGATTTCGGACGCGGCACTGATGCCTATCTCTTCCTGACTCCAAGCACTGGCAGCAACATGCGTTTTGCCATCAAGAACGGCAATCAAGAGCAACAGCTCGATGCTCCACGCCTGTCATCCATGAAATGGGTGCATGTGGCTGTTACCATGGGGGCCAAGGAAACGACAATCTATGTCGATGGAAAGGCTGTGGCAACTACTACGGGCATCACACTTACTCCTGCCAATGTGTCGCCGTTGCTCAACTATCTGGGACGCAGTCAGTTTAATACTGATCCTTACTTCATTGGATTTATCGACGATGTGCGCATTTACAACCATGCACTCAATGCAGATGGCGTGAATGCAGCCATGATGCAGCAATCCGCAGGAATAGCCAACGAGCCTGTAGTTGATACACAAAAGCATCGCACATACGACATTGATGGACGCCCACATCGTGCCGGACATAAAACCATCAGCATTGTTGACGGAAAGAAGACAATTGTCTCGTACTGAAATAGTCGCAGCAAAGACCAGTGGAGGATGTGAAGATTGATTTTGCATCTTCTCCTTATAGAAAATCATTTAGCCTGGGGGGCTAAATGATTTTTTTTACAAAAAGTCAAAAACAAATTGTTTTCATTTTGTTTTCAATACAAAAACAACTTGTTTTCAGCCTAAATACAACTTGTTTTCCTTTGAAAAACAATTTGTATTTGACGCGAAAACAAAATGAAAACAACACACATTAGTCTATATAAAAAATAAGGTGACAAAAGTTATAGATGCAATACAAGATTGGAGATGATTTTGAGGCATTGTTGTTTTTCTCGCTACAAGGAGTTTGTGCAAATGATACGCAATGTGACGTATAAACGATATAATATCAGGAAAAGCATGTGGAAAAGTGAGGATAATTAACATTAAAATGTGATTATTTACTAAATATACGAACGTTTCATGCGGTCTTTCAAAGAAAAATAGTAAATTTGCAGCCAAATTAGACGAAACATCACGTTTTCTTTTATGGTACACAATATTTTCAAGGGCCTGGGCATTGCCTTGATTACCCCTTTTAAACAAAATGGCGAGGTAGACTATGAGGCTCTGCTGCGCTTGGTTGACTATCAGTTGCAAAATGGAGCAGACTTCTTCTGCATCCTTGCCACTACAGGCGAAACACCAACGCTATCGGCCGAGGAAAAGCAGAAAATAAAAGATTTGATCGTAGATAAAGTGCAGGCTCGCGTACCTATTCTGATGGGATGTGGAGGAAACAACACTGCAGCTGTGGTGCGTGAATTGCAGGAAGGCGACTTCCGGGGCATTGATGGCGTGCTGAGCGTATGCCCTTATTACAACAAGCCGTCGCAAGAAGGTCTTTATCAACATTTCAAGGCAATTGCTGCCGCTACGCAATTGCCTGTGGTGCTCTATAATGTTCCAGGGAGAACGGGCGTGAATCTGCAGGCACAGACCACTGTCAGACTGGCACGTGACTGCCAAAATATTGTGGCTATAAAAGAGGCCAGCGGCAATCTGGCAAGCCGCGCGATTTCGACGTGATTTCTGGCGATGATGCTCTCACATTCCCCATGGTGAGCTGTGGCGCTGTTGGTGTTATCTCGGTCATAGGCAATGCGCTGCCTAAGGAGTTTTCGAAGATGATCAGGCTGCAGATGCGTGGTGAATATGATCCTGCACGCAAGATTCACCACCGCTTCACCGATTTGTTCTCGCTGCTCTTTGTCGATGGCAACCCTGCCGGTGTGAAGGCCATGCTGCACGAGATGGGATTCATTGAGAACGTGCTGCGACTGCCGCTCGTGCCCACACGAATTTCAACTCTGCAACGCATGAGCGAGATTATGAAGGAACTAAAAATTTAAAAAACAGTGAGAAGCGCACTGTAATGTCCCCATAAAAACAAGGAAAGACAAACGAAACATGTTGCGTTTGTCTTTCCTTGTTTTTTATAACGTTGCTTTGCGTTTTCGCTCCGACTGTCAATGATATAAGAAAAATAATTATTCCTGAATATTGGGCAACTCCAGACCAATGCCTTTTTTCTTGTCAACCACTTTCAGCACAAAGCCCAGCACAAGGGCTGCCACACCCAGACATGCCAGCATGACCAGTGGAGCTGTGTAGTTGAACTGAGTGGGGTCGGTGACTCCTGGATTGGTTTTGTCGAGCACTTTGCCAATAAGCAGGGGGAACAACCAAAGACCAATGTTCTGAATCCAGAAAATAAGTGCATAGGCCGAACCAATGACTTTTGCATCGACCAGCTTGGGTACTGATGGCCACAACGATGCAGGAACCAGTGAGAATGAGGCACCAAGCACCAGAATGGTGGTATAGGCAATGATGATGCCGCCTACGGCATTGCCCTTGAACATGGGCAGAACAAAGGCAAATGTGAGGTGACAAGCTATGAGCAGCACACTGCCCAGAATAAGCATCGTTGCTGCCTTGCCATGGTGGTCAAGATAGCTGCCCAGGATGGGAGTGATGAGCACGGCCAACAGGGGGAACACGGCAAAGATAGACTCGGCCGACTGACGCATGTAGCCCATGTAGCAATAGGTTACGAGGGCTGCAATGCTCAAGCACAGCAAAGCATACCTACGGCTCTTCACCTTCTGGAAGTTACTGGCAAAGCCTGCTGCGGCCACAATCAGCATGATGACATACTGAATGATGGTAACGTCGGGCTGGGCCCAGAACGAATCAGCTGAAGGCGGTGTCAGCGTAAGGTTGCATTGCAGCATGTTCACGGCATACTTCTGGAAGGGGAAGATGGCACTGTAGTAGAGCACACACAAGAGAGCCACTAACCAGAAGCCACTGTCGCTGAGAATCTTGCCAATGTCAGACACTTTGAAGGGATCGTCTTTTTCTTCGGCCTCACCTGTCTGAGCATCGAGTTTCTGGTCCATGAAGAAATAAACGATGGTCATGATGAGCGCAATGCACATGAGCACTACGCCAAAGGCCACCGAACGGCTCACGCTCACCTCACCGCCCAAACGGGCAAAGAAGGGTGAGAAAATCATGCATGTGGCCACACCCAGACGGGCCAGTGCCATTTCGCTGCCCATGGCCAACGCCATTTCGCGACCTTTGAACCACTTCACAATACCACGGCTCACGGTGATGCCTGCCATTTCGCAACCACAACCAAAGATCATGAAGCCGCAGGCAGCAAACTTGGCCGAGGCTGGCATGCCTTCATAGAAGGGCGACACGCCCAGCTCATCAAACACGGGAATGTAATTCAAGTGCTCGTTGAACCACGTCTCCAGGCCGCTACCCATGAAGCTCTCGCTCACGGCATACCACTTCACGCAAGCGCCCACCAGCATCACGGCTGCTGAGAGCACGGCTGTGAAGCGAACACCCATCTTGTCGAGAATGATGCCGGCAAAGATGAGAAAGAACACAAACACATTGAGGAACACCTCTGAGCCCTGCATTGTGCCAAAGGCAGTAGAGTCCCATCCACGGGTCTCTTGCATCAAGTCTTTGATGGGCGAGAGAATGTCCATGAAGATGTAGCTGCAGAACATGGCCAGGGCCAGTAGCAGCAGGGCGGTCCACCGCATAGCGGCTGAGTCGCGCAATGTCTTTTGTATTGCTTGTGACATTTATACTTGTTTTTTGTTGATATTAAATAATCCCTGTCTTTCTGTATAGGGAGACAGGGATTATCATGAAAACTATAAGTGTTGGCTTACTTCTTGTTCAGGGCCAAGTCGATTTCGACGGCGATAGACACCGTTGCACCCACCATGGGGTTGTTGCCAATGCCCAGGAAACCCATCATCTCGACGTGGGCAGGGACTGACGAAGAACCAGCAAACTGCGCATCACTGTGCATGCGGCCCATGGTGTCGGTCATGCCGTAAGAAGCAGGACCTGCAGCCATGTTGTCGGGGTGCAGCGTGCGGCCAGTGCCACCACCGGAAGCTACCGAGAAGTAGGGCTTGCCAGCCAGTGTGCGTTCCTTCTTGTAGGTGCCTGCCACGGGATGCTGGAAGCGGGTGGGGTTGGTAGAGTTGCCGGTGATTGAAACGTCGACGTTCTCCTTCCACAGGATGGCCACGCCTTCACGTACATCGTCGGCACCATAGCACTTCACCTTGGCACGGGGACCGTCGCTATAGGGAACTTCCTTCACCACCTTCACCTCACCAGTGTAGTAGTCGAACTGTGTCTGCACGTAGGTGAAGCCGTTGATACGGCTAATAATCATGGCAGCGTCCTTGCCAAGACCGTTCAGAATAACGCGAAGGGGCTTCTTGCGTACCTTGTTGGCCTTCTCGGCAATCTTGATGGCGCCCTCAGCAGCGGCAAAGCTCTCATGGCCTGCCAGGAAGGCAAAGCACTCGGTCTCCTCGCGCAGCAGACGTGCAGCCAGGTTGCCATGGCCCAGACCCACCTTGCGGTCGTCGGCCACGCTTCCGGGTATGCAGAAACTCTGCAGACCGATACCGATGGCCTCGGCGGCCTCAGCAGCATTCTTCACACCTTTTTTGATGGCAATGGCGGCACCGCAAACGTATGCCCACTTAGCGTTCTCGAAGCAGATGCGCTGGGTATCCTCGCACATCTGATAGGGGTCAACGCCTGCTTTCTCGCATATCTCGTTGGCTTCTTCGATGCTATTGATTCCGTTCTCTTTCAGAGCAGCCAGCACCTGGTTGATGCGACGCTCGTAACTCTCGAATGATACTTTTCTAATCATCTTGTTTGAATTTACGATTTAAAAATTTACTTTTTACGACTTATTTCGATTTTTTTGATTTAGCGATTCTACGATAATTGTTCAATTACATATTGTACATCAATCGTAAATCATAAATCGTCAAATCGTAAATTATTCCTTTCTCGGGTCAATAGCTTTCACAATTCCCTGTTCAGCAGTGGTGCGACCGTAAGAGCCCGTGAACTGCTTCACAGCCTCGTTGGCATCCATGCCGTTCTTGATGGCTTCCATCATCTTGCCCAGGTGCACATACTCGTAGCCGCAAACCTGATTGTCTTTATCCAGGAATTGCTTGGTGATGTAGCCCTCGGTCAGTTCCAGATAGCGTGTGCCCTTGGCTACTGTGCCATAGAGTGTACCCGTCTGTGAGCGCAAGCCCTTGCCCAGGTCTTCCAGACCGGCACCAATCACAAGGCCACCTTCGGAGAAAGCACTCTGCGTGCGGCCATAGACAATCTGCAGGAACAACTCGCGCATGGCTGTGTTGATGGCGTCGCAAACAAGGTCGGTGTTCAGTGCTTCAAGAATAGTCTTTCCTGGCAGAATCTCGCTGGCCATGGCGGCAGAGTGGGTCATGCCCGTGCATCCGATGGTCTCGACCAGTGCTTCCTGAATCACGCCGTCCTTCACATTGAGCGACAGCTTGCAGGCTCCCTGCTGAGGAGCACACCAGCCAATGCCGTGTGTATAGCCCGAAATGTCCTTGATTTCCTTAGCCTGAATCCACTTGCCCTCTTCGGGAATGGGTGCAGGACCGTGGTTGGGGCCTTTGGCCACAACGCACATGTTTTCTACTTCTTTAGAATAAATCATAATTGTATTTGTATAAAATAAAAAAGATTATTTTGCATTTGCGATTGCAAAGGTACAAAATAATCTTGAGACAATATCTAAAAGTAGATATATTTTTTGTT
>CACXUV010000027.1 GCA_902770845.1 uncultured Prevotellaceae bacterium | reverse complement strand
ATTGTTGGAAGTGGGCCCTGGCCATGCCAAAGCCTGCATGAAAGTAACGCCGCAGCATCTGAACGGTGGCGGCACATGTCAGGGCGGCGCGCTCTTCACTTTGGCCGACCTTGCCTTTGCGGCAGCCGTCAACAGCCATTGCATGCTGACGGTGTCGACCAGTGCCAACATTACCTACGTGCGTCCAGCCAAACTGGGCAGCTGTGTCTATGCCGAAGCCGTGGAGCTGGTGAACCACCACCGCATGCCTTATGCCGAAGTGCGCATCACTGACGAAGCCGGTGAGCTGCTGGCCATCTTTACGTCGAGCGGCTACAGAAAAGATCAGAACATTTTTGAGTAGCACCACACAACAGCACCCAACCTGCGACACGTCGTGCATGCCGCAGTTTGGGTGTTTTGTTGTGTGTGGCCAGCCGTGTGGCTCAGACGATGGCGGTGAGGTTCTCTTCCGAGATAAATTTCAGGCCGTTGTTCTTGACCACCTGTTCTGCCTCTTTCTCATTGTCGGTGCGGAAGATGAGAATGCCTTTGCCAGCCAGCAGGAACGAATAGAGATAGGCAATGCTGATGCCAGCCTTGCTGAACGCCTCGATGGCATCGGCTGCGCGTCCCGGCTCGTTGTCGAGCTCAATGGCAAACACATCGCTCAGTGCCACGGCCACTCCGCCTTTCTTCAGTTCTTCGTAGGCGCGCAGCGGCTCGGAGCATATCAGTCGATAGATGCCATACTCGGCGGTGTCGGCTATGGTCGACGCAATGATCTGTATTTCAGACTGCTTCAGAATCTGCAGCACTTTGATGAGAGTGCCCGAACGGTTCTCGATAAAGATGGAAAGTTGATTGATTGTCATGGGATTTTTGGGATTTTTGTTGTTGTTTGTTGTTGTTTCGGGATTCCGGGATTCCGGGATATCGTGATTTCGTGATTCCGGGATATCGTGATTTCGTGATTCCGTGATTTCGGGATATCGTGATATCGTGATTCCGTGATTTCGGGATATCGTGATATCGTGATTCCGTGATTCTTTTTTATTGATACACCTTGCGCTTGTCAACCACGCGCACGGCTTTACCTTCGTTCACGGGCAGTGTGCCTTTCGACACCAGCTTCACCCTGGGCTTCAGCAGAATCTCGTCGCCCAGCTGGTGGCGCAGCTCCTTCT
This sequence comes from uncultured Prevotellaceae bacterium, assembly GCA_902770845.1. Classification (GTDB taxonomy): domain Bacteria; phylum Bacteroidota; class Bacteroidia; order Bacteroidales; family Bacteroidaceae; genus Prevotella. The sequence continues at coordinate 32,843 of CACXUV010000027.1, read as the reverse complement.
CCAGATACTGCAGTTTGCTGAAGTCGTCGGTGCCCTCGTTCACTTCCACCTCCACGGTCATTTGGTCGTTGTTGTCTTCGGTGGTCAGCGTGATGAGGTAGTTGGTGCCCACCTCGGGGAACTTCATCAGAATCTTCTCGATCTGGATGGGGAAGATGTTCACGCCGCGCAGCACGATCATGTCGTCCGAGCGGCCGCGCATGCGGTCAATGCGCACGTGGTTGCGGCCACAGGGACAGGTGCGGCCCAGCACGCGTGTCAGGTCGCGGGTGCGGTAGCGCAGCAGCGGCATGGCCTCACGGCACAGGGTGGTGAGCACCAGTTCGCCAATCTCGCCGTCGGGCACTGGCTCCAGCGTCTCGGGGTCCACAATCTCCACGATGTAGTAGTCTTCCCAGAAGTGCAGTCCGTTCTGTTCGGGGCACTCGAAGCCCACGCCCGGTCCGCACATCTCGCTCATGCCAAACGAGTTGTAGGCTTTCACGCCCATCATCTCTTCGATGCGCTTGCGCTGTTCCTCGCTGTGTGGCTCGGCTCCGATGGCCAGCACCTTCAGCTTGGTGTCGCGGCGCGGGTCCACGCCCTGCTCCTGCATCACCTCGTAGAGGCGCGTCACATAGCTGGGAATGGCGTGCATGGCCGTGGTGCCGAAGTCTTTGATGAACTTGATCTGCCGCAGCGAGTTGCCTGCGGCGGCCGGTACGGTGAGCATGCCCAGCCGCTCGGCGCCATACTGGAAGCCCAGTCCGCCGGTGAACATGCCGTAACCGCTTGAGTTCTGGAACACGTCGTCGGGGCGCAGACCCACCATCCACAGGTTGCGGGCCACCTGATTGGCCCACTCGTCCAGGTCTTTCTGCGTGTGCAGGATGACGGTGGGGTTGCCCGTGGTGCCGCTCGACGAGTGCAGGCGCACGCAGTCGCGCAAGGGCACGCACGACATTCCGAAGGGGTAGGTGTCGCGCAGGTCCTGCTTGGTGGTGAAGGGCAGCTTCCTCACATCGTCCAGCGTCTTGATGTCGTCGGCCGTGATGCCAGCCTCGCGGAACTTCTTCTGGTAGAATTCGTTCTTCAGACAGTGGCTCACCGTCTTTTTCAGTCGCTGCAGTTGCAGCTTTTCCAGATCCTCTCGTGAGAGTGTCTCATATTGAGGATGCAGGTAGGGTGAATCGTAATTCATTTCAATATCTGTTAATTGTTGTTCATATCGTTTCTTTTATACGCTACGCGTCGTTTCTTTTATGCGCTACGCGTCGTTTGGAAAAACATAAGAAAACATTGTTAAACCAATCAAAACAATTTTTTCTACACGTTCTTTTTCTACACGTTCTTTTTCTACACGTTCTTTATTTTATACAAATAAAAACTTGCATTGCGTGCGTTGCATCAGAAATAGCTGATGGTGCGGGTCTCAGGGTCGAAGTAGTATTTCTCACATTCATCCATTACTGGCGCAAAGTTGTAGAGAATGCCAATCCTGACACCTGCCGAACGCATGTAGTTCCTTCTTGTTTTCTTTGTTTTTCTTTGTTTTTGTAAAGCGACGCTTGCGTCCCCCTTGTATGCCTACAGTTTGCGCTTGTCTATCACGTGTGCGCTCTTGCCCTGCGAGCGTTCAATGGTGTTGGGAGCCTTCAGCTGCACCTTGGCCGAAATGCTCAGCACGCTCTTCAGCTTGGCGGCCAGTTTTTTCTCCAGTTCGGCCACGGCGGCGGGTGTGTCGAAGGTGCCCGTGAAGTACTCCTGTCTCAGCTCCACCTGCACTTGCAGCGTGTCCAGATTGTTCACGCGGTCCACCACCAGCATGTAGCGTGGTGCAAACTCAGGCATCGACAGCACCACGCTCTCCACCTGTGAGGGGAACACGTTGATGCCGCGAATGATGAGCATGTCGTCGCTGCGGCCCTCGATGCGTCCCATGCGCACGTTGGTGCGTCCGCAGTCGCACTGTCCTGCCATCAGTGTGCACAGGTCGCGTGTGCGGTAGCGCAGCAGTGGCATGCCCTCCTTGGTCAGCGTGGTGAACACCAGCTCGCCCGTCTGTCCGTAGGGCAGCGGCTCCAGCGTGGTGGGGTTGATGATTTCGGGGTAGAAGTGGTCTTCGCAGATGTGCGAGCCATGCTGCATCTGGCACTCATAGCTCACGCAGGGTCCCATGATTTCCGACAGGCCGTAGAGGTTGAATCCCTTCAGTCCCAGCCGCTGCTCAATCTCCTTGCGCATCTGCTCCGTCCAGGGCTCGGCGCCGAAGGCACCCACGCGCAACTTTATCTGTTCCTTCGTGATGCCCATCTTTTCCATCGTTTCGGCCAGGTAGAGCGCATAGCTGGGTGTGCAGGCAATGCCGGTGATGCCCAGGTCGCGAATGAGCTTCAGGTGTTTCTCGGTGTTGCCTGTTCCGGCCGGTATGACCGATGCCCCCAGGTGCTCCACGCCATAGTGTGCCCCCAGTCCGCCGGTGAACAGTCCGTAGCCGTAGGCCACGGAAAAGGTGTCGTCGCGCGTCACGCCATACGACGTCAGGCAGCGCGCCATGCACTCGCTCCACACACCTATGTCCTTGCGCGTGTAGCCCACGATGGTGGGGTTGCCCGTGGTGCCGCTGCTGGCATGCACGCGAATGATTTCGCTCTTGGGTGCAGCCTGCAGGCCGAAGGGGTAGTTGTCGCGCAGGTCTTTCTTCGTGGTGAACGGCAGTTTCTTGATGTCCTCGATGGTCTGAATGTCGTCCGGGCGAATGTCCATTTCTTGCAGTTTGTTGCGATAGAATGGCACGTTGTGGTAGACATACTCCACAATCTTGTGCAGTCTTTTTCCTTGCAGCGCGCTCATCTCGTCGCGGCTCATACACTCTTTGTTAGGATTCCAAATCATAATTCTTTCTATATAGTTATTGTTTTGTGTAGAGTGCTGCAAAAGTACAATAATTATTGCATTCTGCAAAGAAAAGACGCAGAAATGTTTCTTTTTGCACGAAAAACGCGAACCAGCGCTACAAAAACCCGCGTGAAACGCCGAAAAGCGTGACAGAAGCCAGTCCTGTTGCGCCTTTATGAAAAATCAGGACAAATGCCCTTGCGAGACTGGCTCGCCGGTCATCACGTCCCATTTTGCTCTCGTTCGTGCCAATCTCAGCGTTTTTTGCTGGATTCTGCAAAGCGCTGTCATTCAACCGTTTGCGTGTGCCCTTGCGCTGGTCGCCCGCCCGTGGTCTCACAATGGGGGCCCCGTTAGGTTGCAAAACGGCCCCGATTGCAACTCAACCGAGGCCCTTTTCCCCCTCAATAGCGGCCCCGTTGCGTGGTGAAATGACCTCTTCGCGCCCGCCAAGTGTCCTTCGTGGTTTCCTGAAACGCCTTTTTGGGGGTCTTAATCTTATATTTCGTCTAAATAAGTTTCCAGATTGCATTCTTGCCAGGTGGTTTTTTTTATGAAATATTTTGTCAAACTGTTCATTGTTTCGCAAATTCTTTATATTTTTGCAGGCATGTAGCTAACATTTAAACCAATTACAATATGAAAACGGCTCCATTAACTAAGGCGCAGTATGGGCTCTACGCAGAGTGCGCAGAGCACCAGGGAGAGATTTGTTACAATATACCTTTTATATATGTGCTGGACGGCGGTCTGGACGAGGCGCGGCTGAAGGCTGCCATAGAAGCCACCGTGGCCGCCCATCCCACGTTGTTCACGCGCATTGCGCTCAGTGCTCAGGGCGACCCCGTGCAGACCATCGACGACAGCGCGACGTTCAGTCTGGAAGTGGAGCACATTGCCGACATCGAGGCAGAAAAGCAACGGATGATCACCCCGTTCGACATCTATCACGACCGGCTGTTCCGCATGCGGCTGCTGAAAGACAGCCGTCATTTCTACTTCTTCATTGAAATTCACCATCTGATATGCGATGGCACATCGCTGCAGGTGATGCTCCACGACATAGATGCTGCCTATGGCGGCAACGCACTGCAGCCGGAAGCCATGACGCTGGCCGACATGGCCATCGAGGAAGAGCAGCTGTGCCAGACGCCAGCCTTTGAGGAAGGCAGGCAGTGGTATGCCCAAAACTTCGACTGCGGCGACTGCTATTCTCCGTTCCTGCCCGACCAGGACGAAGCCGAGCCCAGGGACGGACTGCTGTCTCGGAAGATGAGCGTGAGCCTGGCATCTGTCGACGCCTACTGCAAGGAGCACGGCATCTTCAGGAGCACCTTCTTCACTGCCGTCTACAGCTATCTGCTGGCAAAATGCAACAACGAGCAGGAGTCGCTCTTCAGCACCGTCTTCAGTGGCCGCACAGACGAGCGCATGTCGCGCACCGTTGGCATGCTGGTCAAGACACTGCCTGTCTATGCCAAGTTCAGCGACGACACCACCGTGCTCAGCTTCCTCAAGGCCGGACAGGAGCAGATGACCGGCTGCAGGCAGCACGAAGCCTATTCCTACGCCGACGCCCTGCACGACCTGAACCTGCAGATAGGCTCTTTCTTCGCGTGGCACGGCACCGTGCTTGACCATGTCAGTGTGTGCGGCAAGCCCTCCACCGCCCAGCAGCTCTGCAACACCACCCTGGGCGTGCCCTTCTATGTCAAGGCATCCATCGTTGACGGCCATTGCCGCGTGGAGGCCGAATACAAGGCCAACCTCTATTCCGAGCAGTTGGTCGGCCAGTTCCTCGAGAGCTACGAGGCTGTGGTCGAAGGCTTCCTCCGAGAGGAATACCTGCGCGACGTCAACATCACCACCCCGTCACAGTTGGAACTGCTCGACGGCTTCAACCAGACCGACGTGCCTTACGACGCCACGCAGACCATCGTCTCGCTGTTCAGCAGGCAGGCCGCATCGACGCCCGACAACATTGCCGTGGTCTATGAGGACCGGCAGTACACCTACGCCCAGGTGAACGACATTTCAGACCGCCTGGCCGCCTATGTGCGCAGCAAGGGGCTCGGCGCAGAAGACGTCGTTTCGGTGCTGATTCCGCGCTCCGAGTGGATGGCCATTGCCTCGCTGGGCGTGCTCAAGGCTGGCTGTGCCTATCAGCCGCTGGACCCCAGCTACCCGAAGGAGCGCCTCAACTTCATGATGCAGGATGCCAGTGCAAAGCTGCTGATTGCCGACGAAGCGCTGCGCCCCATCGTGGACGAATATGCCGGCGACGTGCTGCTGACAAGCAACATCCTTTCCCTGCCTGAGCCAGTCCAGCCCGTCGGTGCCACCGTCGGGCCTGACAGCCTGTTCATCCTGCTCTACACCTCCGGCTCCACGGGCGTTCCCAAGGGCTGCCAGCTGACGCATGCCAACCTGGTGGCCTTCTGCCACTGGTATCAGCGCCATTACGGTCTCGGGCCAGGCCACAGCGTGGCAGCCTATGCCAGCTACGGCTTCGATGCCTGCATGATGGATATCTACCCCGCACTGACCTGCGGTGCCTCCGTGCACATCATTCCCGAAGATTTGCGCCTGGATCTCATGGCCCTCAACGACTACTTCGAGCGCCACGGCATCACCCACTCGTTCATGACCACGCAGGTGGGCTATCAGTTTGCCACCAGCATCGACAACCACTCGCTCAGCTATCTCTTAACAGGCGGCGAAAAGCTGGCCTCGCTCACACCGCCCGCCAACTACACGCTGGTGAACATCTACGGTCCCACCGAAAGCACCATCTGCATCACCACCTTCTGTGTGAAGAAAATCATGAAGGACATCCCCATCGGCGCAGCACTTGACAACATCAAGCTGTATGTTGTCGACAAGGCAGGCTTCCGTCTGCCCGTGGGCGTGGCCGGTGAGCTGTGGGTGGCCGGTCCGCAGGTGAGCCGGGGCTACCTGAACCGTCCGGAGAAAACCGCCGAGGTCTACGTGGCCAACCCCTTCGACACCAGCGAGAAATATGGCCGCTGCTACCGCACGGGCGACATCGTGCGCTACCTGCCCGACGGCACCATCCAGTTCGTGGGCCGCAAGGACGGTCAGGTGAAGATTCGCGGCTTCCGCATCGAGCTGAAGGAGGTCGAGGCCGTCGTTCGCCAGTTCCCCGGCATCAAGGATGCAACCGTTCAGGCATTCGATGCCGACGGCGGAAAGTTCATTGCCGCCTACGTCGTCAGCGACGCCCAGGTCGACATTGAGGCACTGAACGCCTTCATCCTCGAACAGAAACCACCCTACATGGTGCCTGCCGTCACCATGCAGATCGATGCCATACCGCTGAACCAGAACCAGAAAGTGAACCGCAAGGCACTGCCGAAGCCCGAACGGAAAGCCACCCGCGCCGAGGCGGAGAGCAATGCCCCGATGAACGTTCTGGAACAGGAAATACACAGCATCATTGCCAAGATCATCAATACCGACGACTTTGGCATCACCACCGTGCTGGGCTATGCCGGACTCACCTCCATCATGGCCATCAAGCTTGCCATCCAGATCAACAAGCGCTTTGGCGTGACCCTCGACTCCAAGACCCTGGCCAAGACCGGCACGCTGCAAAGCATTGAAAACGAGATTCTGGCCAGGATGATGAGCACCGACACCGAGAAGGTGTCGAAGCCTGCCGAGGAACATGTCCGGACAGGCGCCGCCCCGTTGTCCTACGCCCAGATAGGCGTCTACGTGGACTGCATGAAGCAGCCCACGTCCACGGTCTACAACATCCCTTCGGCCATCCGCTTCCCACAGTCCACCGACGTGCAGCTGCTCAGAGCGTCGCTCGCCACCGTCATCCAGGCCCACCCGCAGTTCCAGGTGCACTTCGACAGCCAGGGAGGCGACATCATGCAGATCATTGATGACAGTCAGCCCGTAGAAATCGGGCAGGAACGGCTGAGCGAGGCCGACATGCCGAAATACCTGGAAGAGTTTGCCAAGCCCTTCAACCTCAGGCAGGGCCCCCTGTATCGCATGGAGATTGTCACAACCGAACAGAACGTCTATCTTCTGGCCGATGTTCACCACCTGATTTTCGACGGCAGTTCGTTCGACCTCTTCCTCAATCAGTTGTGCGACCTGATGAACGGCGGCGAGATTGAGCCCGAAGCCATCAGCTATGCCGACTTTGTCAGCGACGAGAAAGCCGCCGAGGGCACACCCAGCTACATCGAGGCCAGGAACTTCTTCAGCGAGCGACTGGCCAGCGTGGAAGGCATCACTGAGGTGCCTGCCGACCTTACCAATCCCATTGAGCGCGGTTCTGCCAGCGAGGCATTCTGCCAGCTCGACTTCGGCACCATAGCTGCCTTCTGCAAGCAAAACAACATAACGCCTGCCCACCTCATCCTGGCAGCCGTGTTCTACACGCTTTCGCGCTTCACCAACAACGAGCAAATCTGCATCACCACCATCAGCAGTGGCCGTTCCGACCTGCGCATACGCAACACCGTGGGCATGTTTGTCAACACCCTGGCACTGAGTGCGCAGATTGGCGACCAGAGCGTGGCCGACTTCCTGAAAGAGACCGGCAAGAACTTCGACGAGACACTGCGCCACGAGCAGTACCCCTTTGCACAGATTGCCGCCGACTACGACCTTTCGGCCGAAATCCTGTTTGCCTATCAGATAGGCGTCATCGACCAGTACGTCGTCAACGGTCAGAAGCTCGATGTGAAATTGCTCGGACTGGATGCCGCCAAGTTCCGCATAGCTTTCTTCATTCAGGAGAAGGACGGCGTGCCCGGCGTGCTCATCGAATACGACAACGGCCGCTACAGCGCACAGCTGATGAACAGCCTGGCACAGTCGGTAAGCAATGCCGCCAGCGCCTTCGTCAGGCAGCCCGGGGCAGCACTCAAGAGCGTGTCGCTGCTCGATGCCGCGCAGATTGGCTTGCTCGACAGTTTCAACCAGACCGACGTGCCCTACGACGCCACGCAGACCATCGTCTCGCTCTTCCGCCGCCAGGTGCTGCTGACGCCCGACAACATGGCCGTGGTCTATCACGACCACAAGTACACCTACCGCGAAGTCGACGACCTCACCGAGCGCATCGCAACACTTCTTGTTGCGAAAGGGCTTGGGCGCGAAGACGTTGTGTCCATCCTCATTCCGCGCTGTGAGTGGATGCCCATAGCAGCGCTGGGCGTGCTGAAGGCCGGCTGCGCCTATCAGCCGCTGGACTCCAGCTACCCTTCCGAACGACTCAACTTCATGATTGGCGATGCAGCAGCCAAACTGCTCATTGCCGACGAGGACTTGCGCGGCATCGTCGACGAGTATGAAGGCGACGTGCTGCTGACAAAGGACATCTTCGATTTGCCCAAGGCCACACAGCCCGTCAGTGTCACCGTCAGGCCCGCCGACCTCTTCATCCTGCTCTACACCTCCGGCTCTACTGGCCTGCCCAAGGGCTGCCAGCTGGAGCATGCCAACCTGGTGGCCTTCTGCCACTGGTATCAGCGACGCTTCGAGCTGCAGGCCCAGCACCGTGTGTCGTGCTACGCCAGCTACGGCTTCGACTGCTGCATGATGGACATGTACCCCGCACTGACCTGCGGCGCCAGCGTCTACATCATTGGCGACGACATTCGCCTCACACTGCCCGAGGTGAACGCCTACTTCGATGCCAACCACATCACCCACTCGTTCATGACCACACAGGTGGCCTATCAGTTTGCCACCAATATGGACAACCATTCGCTCCTGCACCTGATTGCCGCAGGCGAAAAGCTGGCCTCCCTGGCACCGCCCAGGAACTTCAGGATGCACAACGGCTACGGCCCCACGGAGGGCACCATCCTCATTACCGAGTATGAAGTAGACCAGGAACTGAAGGACATTCCCGTGGGCAAGCCGCTCGACAACTCGCGGCTCTACATCGTCGACAAGCAGTTCAACCGTCTGCCGCAAGGTGCCCTGGGCGAGCTATGGATCAGTGGCCCTCACGTCACCAGGAGCTACCTCAACCGTCCGGAGAAGACGGCTGAGGTCTACATACAGAATCCGTTCAGCGACGATCCGCGCTTCGCCCGCATCTATCGCACGGGCGACATTGTGCGCTACCTGCCCGACGGCAACATTCAGTTCGTGGGCCGCAAGGACGGTCAGGTGAAGATTCGCGGCTTCCGCATCGAGATGAAGGAAATCGAGGCCGTCATTCGCCAGTATCCCGACATCAAGGATGTCACCGTGCAGGCTTTTGACTATGAGAACGGCGGCAAGTATGTCGCTGCCTACATTGTCAGCGACAAGCAGGTCGACGTGAAGGACCTCAACGCCTTCATCGGCAAGCAAAAGCCGTCCTATATGATTCCTGCTGCCACCATGCAGATCGACGCCATTCCGCTGAACCAGAACCAGAAGGTGAACCGCAAGGCCCTGCCTGCTCCAGTCATTCAGGCTGCCGACCACGAATATGTGGAGCCGGCCAACGACACCGAGCGTCTCTTCTGCAAGATTTTCAGCGATGTGCTGTCAATGGACAAGATTGGCGCCACCGACAACTTCTTCGAGCTGGGCGGAACGTCGCTCATGGTCACCAAGGTCATCATCGAGGCCGACAAGGCCGGGCACCACGTGGCTTACGGCGATGTGTTCCCGCATCCCACACCGCGCATGCTGGCACAGTTTGTGACGGGCGAAACGCCTGTTGCAGACAATGACGAAGAGGTGACGAACTTCGACTATACCGCCATCGACAACCTGCTGCAACGGAACACCGTGGACACTTTCCTCAAAGGCCAGCCACAGCAGTATGGCAATGTGCTCCTCACCGGTGCCACCGGCTATCTGGGCATCCATGTGCTGCGCGAGCTCATCGACACCGATGCCGCCACCATCACATGCCTGGTGCGAGGCAAGGATCAGGCCGCAGCCGAGCACCGTCTGAAGAACCTGCTGTTCTACTATTTCGAGAAGTCGTTCAAGGAACTCTTCGGCAGCCGCCTCTTCGTGGTGAACGGCGACGTGACGGGCGACATTGCAGCCAGTCTGCCCGAAGGCCATCCCACCATCGACACCGTCTTCAACTGTGCTGCCAATGTGAAGCATTTCTCCAAGGGCACCGACATTGAAGACGTGAACATCGGCGGTGCCAGCCGCTGCGTGGACTTCTGTCTGAACACGGGCGCACGCCTGGTGCATGTTTCCACAACCTCCATTGGCGAAATCTGGATCGACCGGGGCGATGGCAAGCAAGTGCCTCAATTGGACGAGCACCGGCTTTGGTTCGGTCAGTTCCTTGACAACCGCTACATCCACTCCAAGTTCCTTGCTGAGCGGCTGGTGCTCGATGCCGTCTGCCATCATGGTCTCAGTGCCAAGGTGATGCGTGTGGGCAATCTGGCACCGCGCAGCTACGACGGCGAGTTCCAGGTGAACTTCAACAGCAACTCCTACATGGGTCGGCTCAAGGTGTACCACACGCTGGGTTGCTGCCCTGTCGACAGCTACGACGAGCTCACCGAGCTGTCGCCCATCGACGAGGCGGCCAAGGCTGTGGTGCTGCTGGCCACCACCCCCAAGGAGTGCACCATGTTCCAGCCCTTCAACAACCATACCGAGCTGCTGGGCGACGTGCTGCGGCTCATGGGCAAGGTGGCGGGCGAGATAAGCTTTGTCGAAGCCCAGCAGTTCGAACAGGCCATTGCCGTTGCCGGAAAAGATGCTGAGAAGGCCAAGCTGCTCTCGGCCATGCTGGCCTATCAGGACATGGTTCACGGTCAAAAAGCCGTCTTCATCGATCGCGACAACCGCTACACCTGCTCCGTGCTGCACCGACTGGGATTCCATTGGAGCGACACCGCCTGGGACTATGTGGAGCGCATGCTCACCACAATCAGCGGCTTTGGCTACTTTGAGTGAAAACACGGCTCCCAGTATCTCCCGCCAGGCTAAAAATTCCACTGAAATCGTGAGAATGTTGGGAAATAGTTGTAATTTTGCACAGAAAAAAAGAAATAACTGTAAAGAAAACTATGATTAACAAGCAACTTCTTCAGCCTGAGAGCATTGTCGTGATAGGCGGCTCGAACAATGTGCACAAGCCTGGTGGTGCCGTGGTGCGCAATCTCATTGGCGGCGACTATCGGGGCACGCTGCGCATCGTGAACCCCAAGGAAGACGAGGTGCAGGGCATCAAGGCTTTCCACGATGCCAAGGAACTGCCCCCCACCGACCTGGCCATCCTGGTGGTGGCGGCGCGCTTCTGTGCGCAATATGTTGAGTTTCTTGCGGCCGAAAAGCAGGTGCGTGCCTTCATCATTCTCTCGGCTGGCTTTGGCGAGGAGACCCATGAGGGGGCGGTGATGGAACAGCAGATACTTGACACCTGCGAGCAGTATGGCTGTGCCCTCATCGGCCCCAACTGCATTGGTCTGCTCACGCGGTGGCACCACTCGGTGTTCACCAAGCCCATCCCCCATCTGGATTCCAAGGGAGTAGACTTTATTTCGGGCAGCGGTGCTACGGCGGTGTTCATTCTGGAGAGCGCCGTGACAAAGGGCCTGGCCTTCAACTCGGTGTGGTCGATAGGCAATGGCAAGCAAATTGGCATTGAGTCGGTGCTGGAGTACATGGACGAAAACTTCGATGCCGAGCGCGACTCGCTGGTGAAGCTGCTCTACATCGAGAACATCAGCGACCCCGACAAGCTGCTGTTTCATGCCACCAGTCTCATCAAGAAAGGCTGTCGCATAGCCGCCATCAAGGCAGGCTCGTCGCAGGCAGGCAGTCGTGCGGCCAGCAGCCACACGGGAGCCATTGCCAGCAGCGACTCGGCCGTTGAGGCACTGTTCCGCAAGGCTGGCATCGTGCGCTGCTTCTCCAGAGAAGAGCTCACGACGGTGGGGTGCATCTTCAAGACCTTGGATGTGGAACGTTCGGCACAGAACGACGTCGTGTCCGCTTCTTCGGCGCTCCACGCTCAGCGTCAGGCGTTCAGCTTCGCCATCGTGACCCATGCCGGTGGCCCCGGCGTGATGCTCACCGATGCGCTGTCGAAGGGCGGCATGCAGGTGCCGCAGCTCAGTGGCCCCGTGGCCGAAGAGTTGAAGTCGAAGCTGTTGCCAGGCAGCAGTGTGGCCAACCCCATCGACATCCTGGCCACGGGCACACCCGAGAATCTGGCCACGGCCATCGACTACTGTGAGCAGAAGTTCGACAACGTCGATGCCATTGCCGTGATCTTCGGCACGCCCGGACTGGTGCAGCTGTATGAAGCCTACGACGTGCTGCACAAGAAAATTCTGGAGTGCCGCAAGCCCATCTTCCCCATCCTGCCCAGCGTAAATACGGCTGGCCCCGAGGTGCAGGAGTTCCTGAAGCGGGGTCACGTGAACTTCAGCGACGAGGTGACGCTGGCCACGGCGCTCACGCAAATCATGAAGACGCCTGCCCCTGCTGAGCAAAACGTGATTGTCAACGGGGTGGACGTGCCGAAGATTCGCAAAATCATTGACAATATCGAGGGCAACGGATTCATTGAGCCAGCCCTGGTGCATCAGTTGCTGGCGGCTGCCGGCATTCCCACCGTGCCTGAGTTTGTGAGCGAGCAGAAGGAAGAGGTGCTGGCCTTTGCCGAGAAGGTGGGCTTCCCCGTGGTGGCCAAGGTGGTGGGGCCTGTGCACAAGAGCGACGTGGGCGGCGTGGCGCTGAACATTCGCTCGAAGGAAGTGCTGAGTGCCGAGTTCGACCGCATGATGCAAATTGCCGATGCCACAGCCGTGATGGTGCAGAAAATGATCAAGGGCACCGAGCTTTTCATCGGGGCCAAGTACGAACCGCGCTTTGGCCATGTGGTGCTGTGTGGTCTGGGTGGCATCTTTGTCGAGGTGCTCAAGGACGTGTCGTCGGGTTTGGCTCCGCTCAGCTATGAAGAAGCTTTCTCCATGATTCGCTCGCTGCGCAGCTATAAGATAATAAAAGGTACGCGAGGCCAGCGTGGCATCAATGAGCGCAAGTATGCCGAGATTATTGTGCGCCTGAGCACCCTGCTGCGCTTTGCCACCGAAATCAAGGAAATGGACATCAACCCCCTGCTGGCCGACGAGGCCGACGTGATTGCCGTCGATGCCCGCATGCTGGTTGAAAAATAGAAAAGAGGCAGCCACATGGCTGCCTCTTTGCGTTGCAGGCTGCAAGAGCAGACCCGTGTGGGCTCATCTTGCAGCCATTCTTTCGGGATGGCGCTGCCTGTAGTCGGCAATGCGCCGGGCATAGTCGCGGTCTTTCTTGCTGTCGGGGTTGGGCTCATACTCCATGTATTCCGGAATCTGGCGGCCCCGGTCTTCAATGAGGGCGGGGATGCCTTGGCCCTGTTTCACAATGCGCAGCGAGTCGTAGAGCGTGTGGCTGTAGACTTCGTAGGCGCACAGCGTGAGGGTGTCGGCCACGATGTCGATGGTCTGATAGTAGCGGCTGGAGATGCCGAACTTGTCGAAACGGTCGTCGAAGTGTATGCGGTAGTTCTTGGGCGAACAGTGGCTCACGGTGTAGACCGGTGTGGTGGGTGTGCCGTTGTGGTCGTGGTGGGTCATGCGGGCATAGGCATGCTCATGGCCTTGCAGCACCAGGTCCACGCCATAATCCTGAATTAAATCATTGAAAGCCCATCGCTGAATGAGGTTGTTCATGCCCTTGATGGAGTAGAGAGGATGGTGCAGCACCACGATTTTCCAGCGGGCGGTGCTTTGTTCGAGCTGCTGCTTGAGCCAGCTGCGCTGCGTCAGCAGGTAGGGCAGTTCGCGGTTGCTGTCGAGCAGGAAGAACTGTGCAGGGCCGTAGCAGCAGGTGTAGACCTGGTTCTCGCCCACCATGGAGTTGAGAAAGTAGGAAAATACAAGCGAGAAGCGACGCTCCAGCCGCATGATGATGCCCTTGAGATAGTCGTGGTTGCCCGTGACGGCAAGCACGGGCATGTGCTGGGCCACGCTGTCCAGGTCGCGAAATGTTTCGGTCCAGTGCTGGTTGGTGGGGCGTTCTGTCAGGTCGCCGCCACACACCAGGAACTGGCTTCGGGGATGGTGTCGCAGTGCTTCGCGCAGAAAGCGGTTGGCCTGGCCGCCAAGGGTGTCTTGCACGTCGCCCACGTAGAGGAAGCTGGCGCTTTGCAGGTTGTCCTCCTGGGTGGTGAAGGCATACCACGGCGATGCCTTTCCAGCCGTAGCCACCTGGTAGGCATAGCTGGTGGCAGGGCGCAGGGCGGTCAGTCGGGCCACGTAGTAGGCCGCCTGTCCGTTGCGCGAGCGAAACACTTCGCCCGTTGCCTCCACGGTGGTGGTGTCGCTGTCGGCCAGGCACACCAGCCGCAGGCACGACGGTTGCAGCACCGAGTCGCACTGCCAGCTCACGTTGCGCGACAGTTCGCCGTCGTTGCCAAAGGTGAGCATCACGTTGTGGGGTGTTCTCGAAAGTTGCTGTGGCTGTTCTTCAGGATTGTGGAACCACACATCCCATCGTGTGGTCATCCAGAAAATAAGGGCTGCGACGGCGGCAAGAGCCAGTCCCAGCTTCAGGTTTTGTTTTCTTTTCTTGTTCATTGTGCGGCAAAATTACTAAAATAAATTGAAATATAGACAATTAGGTTCTCGTTTTCGCGCTTTTTTCATACCTTTGCAACTTAAAACATTAAAAGAAGAACGATGATGAAATCCTCCGTCAGGCAATGGCCCGTGGCAGCTCTTCTGAGCAATTTGCTGTTGGTCTGCTTGCTTTTCACGCTGTCGCGAGTTGTGTTTCTGCTCTGCAACTGGGGCCTGTATGCCGGCACAATGACGTTTGGCCATGCCCTCGATTTGTTTGGGGCAGGTATCATTTTCGACACGTCGGCCATTCTCTATACCAATGCCTTGGTCATTGTGATGATGCTCCTGCCACTGCACTGGAAGGAGCGCCGGGGCTACTACAGGGTGGTGAGGTGGATCTATGTGGTGAGCAATTCGGTGGCCATTTGGGCCAACCTCATGGACTGCGTCTACTTTGCCTACACAGGCAAGCGCACCACCACGTCGGTGTTTCATGAGTTTGCCCATGAGGGCACGGGCGGCATGGCCAAGATCATGGGCGAGCAGTTCGTGGCCAACTGGTATCTGGTCGTGCTGGCCTTTGGCATCAGCTGGCTGCTGTGGCGGGCTTTTCGCCCCAGTGGTCAGGTGCAGGCTCCGCGCTCGCTGTTCAGGTATTATGCCGTCATGGTGCTCTCGCTGTTGCTGGCCGTGCCGTTGTGTGTGGGCGGCATGCGCGGCGGGCTTTCCACGGCTGTGCGCCCCATCACCATCAGCAATGCCAACCAGTATGCCAACCGGCCTGCCGAAACGGGCATTGTACTCAACACCCCCTTCAGTATTTACCGCACGCTGAGCAAGAAGCCCATGACCGTGCCCAACTACATGAGCGAGGCTGAGGCCCTGCAGCTCTATACGCCTGTTCACACACCCTGCGACTCGCTGCCCTTTCAGCCCAGGAATGTGGTGGTCTTTATTCTTGAGAGCTTCAGCAAACAGCACTTTGGCTACTACAATCAGACGCTTCGCAACGGAGGCTATGACGGCTTCACACCCTTTCTCGATTCGCTCCTGGCGCATGGCGCCATGACGTGGCAGTACTCTTATGCCAACGGCCGCAAGAGCATTGAAGGCATGCCGTCGGTGCTGTCGTCGCTGCCCAACTATGTGGAACCGCTGTTCCTGACACCTGCCTCGCTGAACCGCATGTCGGGTCTGGCACGCGAACTGGGCGAGCAGAAGGGCTACACCACGGCCTTCTTCCACGGGGCACAGAACAACTCGATGGGCTTCCAGGCCTTTGCACGGGCCACGGGCTTCCAGCGCTACTATGGCAGGACCGAATACAATGAGGATCCCAACTTTCATGGCGATGCCGACTTCGACGGCACGTGGGCCATCTGGGACGAAGAGTTCCTGCAGTTCTATGCCAACCGCATGAGCGAAATGAAGCAACCTTTCATGACAGCTGTCTTCACGGCATCGTCGCATTCGCCGTTCGACCTGCCCGAACGCTACAAGGGCGTGTTCCCAAAAGGCGAGAAGGAAATGCAGGAGTGCATTGCCTATGCCGACCATGCCCTGCGCCGCTTCTTCGAAACGGCCCGCCAGCAGTCCTGGTACAAGAACACGCTCTTTGTAGTCACAGCCGATCACTGCAGCACCCACATTGATCCTTACTACCTGACGTCGCTGGGCTATTTCAATGTGCCCATCATTTTCTATGCCCCCGGCGACACAACCCTCAGGGGCTATGACAGGCAGCGCGTGGTGGAGCAGATCGACGTGATGCCCACTGTGCTCTCCTACCTGCACTACGACCGCCCCTACCTGGCCTTCGGACAAGACATGCTGCACACGCCTGCCAGCCAGACCTTTGCCCTGCACTGGGTGCCTGAGAGCAGCGGCTACCAGTTTGTGAAGGGAAACTACATGCTGCAGTTCGACGGACAGCAGGTGACGGCTGCCTATCGCTACCGCACCGACTCGCTGCTGACCAACAATGTGCTGGCCACCATGCCACGCGACACGCTTCGCAACCTTACCAGGCAGATGCAGTCGGTCATTCAGCAGTACATGGAGCGCATGACGGGCGACCGCCTGGTGGTCGACCCGAAGTGACGCTTCGGTCGGGAGGCATGCCGGCGCGAGTGACTTTTTTTTCGGCCGAAAGGCATGATAATAGGATTAATATTCGTAACTTTGCACCCAATAAAAGAAACTATATGAGAGAATTTCTGCAAGTGCTCAGGCGCTTCGTGCCGCCATATAAGCGATATTTGGTGGCGTCGGTGGTGTTCAACATTCTTTCGGCTGTGCTGAATATCTTCTCGTTTGCCGCCCTGATTCCCATTCTGCAAATACTGTTTCAGACGGGCGATGCACAGGCTGCCACGGCCTATATGGCGTGGGACTGGGGCAATGTGCAAGAGGTGCTGATGAACAACCTGAACTTCTATGTGAACGGACTGATCAGCAGCTATGGGCCCACCACCACGTTGCTCTTCATCGGTCTGTTCCTGGCAGCTACCACCATGCTGAAGACTGGCGCCTACTTCCTGACGTCGGCCTGCATCGTGCCCATCAGGACGGGCGTGGTGCGCGACATTCGCAACCAGCTCTATCGCAAGATTACATCGCTGCCGCTGGGATTCTTCTCTGAAGAGCGAAAGGGAGACATCATTGCCCGCATGAGCGGTGATGTGCAAGAGGTGGAAAGCTCCATCATGTCGTCGCTCGATATGCTTTTCAAGAACCCCGTGCTCATTGTGGCCTACTTCGTCACGCTGGTGTTCATTTCCTGGCAACTGACGCTCTTCACGCTCTTCATCGTGCCCATCATGGGCTGGTTCATGGGCATCGTGGGCCGTAAGCTGAAGCAGAAGAGCATCAAGGCACAGGCACTGTGGAGCGACACCATGAGCCAGGTGGAGGAAACGTTGGGCGGACTGCGCATCATCAAGGCTTTTTGTGCCGAAGAGAAGATGAACCGACGCTTTGACCAGGTGAACAGCAGCTACCGCAATGACTTGATGAAGGTGAACATACGCCAGGCGTCGGCACACCCCATGAGCGAGTTTCTTGGCACGGTCATGATTGTCATTGTGCTGTGGTTCGGCGGTGTGCTGGTGCTCAACAACCAGGCAATCACTGGCCCCACCTTTATTTATTACATGGTGATTCTTTATTCTATCATCAACCCGCTGAAGGAGTTCTCCAAGGCAGGCTACAACATTCCCAAGGGACTGGCTTCGATGGAGCGCATCGACAAGATTCTGTTGGCTGAGAACCACATCAGGGAAGTTGCCCAGCCCCGCCACATTGCTTCGTTTGAACGGCAAATAGAGTTTCGCCATGTGTCGTTCCGCTATGCCGACCAGTGGGTGCTGAAAGACATCAACCTGATTATTCCCAAGGGAAAGACCATTGCATTGGTGGGACAGAGCGGCGGTGGAAAGTCTACGCTTGTCGACCTGATTCCGCGCTACTACGACGTGCAGGAGGGCGAAGTGCTCATCGACGGCATCAACGTGAAGCAACTGGGCATACACGACTTACGGCAGCTCATCGGAAACGTGAACCAAGAGGCCATTCTGTTTAACGACAGTTTCCGTGGCAATATCTCCTTTGGCGTGGAGGAAGCCACGCAGCAGCAGATAGAAGAGGCGGCACGCATTGCCAATGCCTACGACTTCATTATGCAGAGCGAGCAGGGCTTCGACACCAATATTGGCGACCGTGGCGGTCGGTTGAGCGGAGGACAGCGGCAGCGTGTCAGCATTGCGCGTGCCATTCTGAAGAATCCGCCCATCCTGATTCTCGACGAAGCAACCAGCGCACTCGACACCGAGAGCGAACGCTTGGTGCAAGATGCTCTGGAACGCCTCATGAAGACCCGTACTACTGTGGCCATAGCCCACCGCTTATCGACCATCAAGAATGCCGACGAGATTTGTGTGCTGCACGAAGGTCGCATCGTGGAGCGCGGCACTCACGAGGAATTGCTGGCCATGGATGGCTATTACAAGAAACTCAACGACATGCAATCGCTTTGAAACAACGACTCTCATACCTGTTCCGATTCTACTTGTTGACGGTGTTTGTCTTCATCGTTGCCAAGGTGGCGTTCATGTACTGCAATCAGGGCGTGGGCCAGTTTTCTTTCGGCGATGTGCCTGCTGTGGTGGTCCACGGTCTCTCGCTCGATCTGAGCACGGCCCTCTATGTTCTTTCCGTGCCCTTGCTGCTCACCATGGTTGGGGTGTGGGTTGCCATTCCTCGGTGGGTGTTGCGCTGTTACCACCTGCTGGTGGCAGTGGCGCTGGCCCTCGCTTTCGTGGCCGACACCAGCCTGTATGGGTTCTGGCATTTCAAGCTCGATGCATCCTGGCTGCAATATCTGGAAACACCAGCCGAGGCAGTGGCATCGGTCACTGCGGGCTACCTGGTGGTGCGTGTATTTGTGCTGCTTGTGGTGGCGGCACTCCTGTGGCTGGCCTACGACAAATTAGCGGGCTGCCCCAGGTTTGGCCGAGGCCAGTGGAAGGAAGTGCTCGTCTACGTTTGCCTTGTGCCAGTCGTGGTCGTTGGCATTCGTGGTGGGGTGGGCGAGTCGACAACCAACATCGGGCAGGTGTACTACTCGCAGAACCAGTTTCTCAACCATTCGGCGGTCAATCCTGTGTTCAGCTTTCTCTATTCCCTGAGCCATCAGCTCGACGATCTTTCGCAGTATCAGTTCTTCGATGGCGAAGAATGCCGCCAGCTCGTCGACAATGTCTTCACCACAGAGAGCATCCTGAAAGACACCTTGCTCACCACCACCAGGCCCAACATCCTTGTAGTGATGCTGGAAAGTGCCGGCGAGCAGTTTGCTGAAGCCATGCCACGTCTGCAGCAGCTGAAGCAGCAGGGCGTTTACTTCAGCCATTGCTATGCCAACTCCTGGCGCACCGACAGAGGCACCGTTTGTGCGCTGAGCGGCTATCCGTCGTTCCCCTCCATTTCGGTCATGAAAATTCCGGAGAAGAGCCGCACCCTGCCCAGCATTGCCCGCACCCTGAAGTCGCAAGGCTATGCCACCAGCTATCTTTACGGCGGCGACATCAACTTCACCAACATGCGTTCCTATCTCATCGCCACGGGCTGGGAACAGTTGACGAGCATGGCCAACTTCACGCTGGAGCAGCAGCACACGGCGCAGTGGGGCGTGAGAGACGACATCACGTTTCAGACAGTTTTCGACAGGATGATGAGCCGGCAGTCCGGAACCCCCTATCTCATGGGCTATTCCACCCTGAGCAGTCATGAGCCGTGGGACGTGCCCATGCACCGGCTCGACGATGAGGTGCTCAATGCCTTTCACTATCTTGACTCATGTCTGGCCAGTTTCATTGACCGCCTGCAGGCCACCCCCCAGTGGCAGAACCTGTTGGTTGTTCTTGTGGCCGACCATGGCGTGAACCATGGCAGCATCAACCCCTCCACACCCTTGCAGAAGAACCACATCCCCATGCTTTGGCTGGGCGGAGCCGTCAGAAAGCCGTGTGTGGTCGATGCCGTGTGTGCCCAGAGCGACCTTGCCGCCACGCTGCTGGGCCAGCTGCAGCTGTCACATGCCGACTTTGCCTTCAGTCGCGACGTGCTTTCGCGCAGCTACGTCTATCCCACAGCCTTCCACAATTACAACAATGCCCAGTGGCTCATCGACTCAACGGGCCATGTGCTCTACGATTTCGATGCACAGCGTTTCGTTGTCAGCGAAAGCAGTGATGCACAGCGCATGCTTCGAGTGAGCAAGGCCATACTTCAGACCACTTCAACCGACTTGATGAACCGATGATGAAGAACCTGTCCTACCGTTTGCTTTACAGCGTGGCCTATCTTCTTTCGCTGTTGCCCTTCCGGGTGCTATATGTGCTTTCCGATGGGCTGTTTGTGCTGGTATATTATATAATAAGGTATAGGCGCAAGCTGGTGATGACAAATCTTTCCACCTCCTTTCCCGAACAGAGTCAGGCAGAGCTGGGCCGCATCGAGCGCCAGTTCTATCACTGGCTGTGCGACTATGTCGTTGAGACGCTCAAGCTGCTCAGCATCAGCAATGACCAGTTGTTGCAGCACATCGAGTTTCGAGGCGTCGACCAGCTGGAGGAGGTGTTCGACCAGGGGCGCAACTGTGCAGCCATTCTTGGCCATTACTGCAACTGGGAGTGGCTTTCGGCCAGTGGTCTGGCGTTCAAGCGCCATCCTCAGGCCGTGACGGGGCTCATCTACCACCCACTCTACAACGAAGCCTTCGACCGTTTGTTTGTGGCTCTTCGTTCGGCCCACGGTGGTGTGTGTGTGCCCAAGAACGATATCCTGCGCAGCCTGATTGGCTATAAGCGTGAAGACCGCCGCTCTCTCTTTGGCTACATCAGTGACCAGAGTCCCAAGTGGGAGAACATGCACCTGTGGTTGCCCTTCCTTCATCACGACACCCCCGTCTTCACGGGTGGCGAGCGCATCATGCGCAAGATGAACGATGCCGTGTTCTATGTAGACATGGAACGTCCCAGTCGTGGCCACTACATCTGTACCTTCCGTCTTGTTGCGGCTCAGGCAGCCAGTGAAGAAGAGTTTGCGATAACCCGTCGGTTCTACGAAATGCTTGAACAGAGCATTCGTCACCAGCCGTCCTTCTATCTGTGGACTCACAACCGCTGGAAGCGTGGCCGTGAAGAGTTCGAGCGCAAGTACGACGTTGTCGGCGGCAAGATCATCAGGAAAGAAGCATATAAATGAGATTAAAACAACACATATCTTTGCATCATGTATTTGGAACAGGCAAGAATCATTGAACTTAGCAAGATAGAAGACCAGCGTGGCCACCTGTCGGTCATCGAGAACGGAGGCGCCATTCCCTTCGACATTGCCCGGTGCTACTGGATCTACGATGTGCCCAGTGGCGAGCGCCGTGGCGAAGGTCATGCCTTCCGGCAGACCGACGAACTGATCATTGCCATATCGGGGGCATTCGAGGTGACGGTCGACGATGGCAGGAAGCGCTATCAGTTTGCCCTGAACCGTCCGTTCTATGGATTGTACGTTCCGCGAACGACGTGGCGCGAAATGCACGACTTCTCTACAAATTCGGTGGCATTGGTGTTGTCATCATTGCCCTACGATGAGGAAGACTATATTTATGACTATCATGAATTCAAAGCACTGAGAAGATGAAAAGTATAGACGACTGCAGAATGATAGAAATGGGCAAGATAGAACGCCCGGAGGGCAATCTCACCGTTTTGGAGAACGGCAAGAATGCTCCCTTTGACATCAAGCGTGTCTACTACCTCTACGACGTGCCGGGCGGTGAGAGCCGTGGCAGTCACGGTCACAAGCAGCTGCAGCAAATTCTGGTGGCCGTGAGTGGCAGCTTTTCGGTGACGCTCGACGACGGCCAATCCCAGCGCACCTATCTGCTCAACCATCCCTATCAGGGGCTCTACATTGCTCCCGGCATCTGGCGAACGCTCGACGATTTCTCTTCCGGGGCAG
Source organism: uncultured Prevotellaceae bacterium (assembly GCA_902770845.1). Classification (GTDB taxonomy): domain Bacteria; phylum Bacteroidota; class Bacteroidia; order Bacteroidales; family Bacteroidaceae; genus Prevotella. The sequence continues at coordinate 10,866 of CACXUV010000027.1, read as the reverse complement.
TCTGCATGGCGCTCACTTCCGACGTTTACCATGAGGACGACTACATACGCAACTATGACGATTTCCTAAAATTCCGGGCCGATGATTAAGTTTCTTGACTTGCAGCGCGTCACTTCGCAGTATGGTGCCGAGATTCACGAGGCCATTTCGCGTGTGGTCGATTCAGGCTACTATCTTCAGGGCTCTGAGACCGAGCGTTTCGAGTCCCATTATGCCGCGTTCATTGGCAGTCGTCATTGTGTGGGCTGTGGCAATGGGCTTGATGCGCTCTTTCTGATTTACCGTGCCTATATCGAGTTGGGCGTGATGCGGCCAGGCGACGAAGTGATTGTGCCAGCCAACACCTTCATTGCCTCCATCCTGGCCCTGACCCACAACGGCCTTGTGCCTGTACTGGCCGAGCCGCGCCCCGACACGCTCCAGCTCGACGACAGCCAGCTCGAGTCGCTCATCACTCCCCGAACGCGCTCCATCCTGTTGGTCCATCTGTATGGCCGTTGCGCCTATACAGAAAAGATAGGCCAGTTGTGCCGGCAACACCAACTGAAATTGGTCGAAGACAATGCCCAGGCCCATGGCTGCCGCTATCAGGATGGCAGGCGCACGGGCTCGCTGGGCCATGCTGCCGGTCACAGCTTTTATCCCGGCAAGAACCTGGGTGCCCTGGGCGATGGCGGCGCCGTCACGTGCAACGACCCTGCGCTGGCCGCAACCGTTCGTGCCTTGGCCAACTATGGCAGTCAGCGCAAGTATGTGTGCCAGTATGCTGGCCGCAACAGTCGGCTTGATGAGCTGCAGGCCGCCGTTCTCAATGTGAAGTTGCGCCATCTCGATGCCGACAATGAGGCGCGCCAGGCCATAGCCGGCATCTACTACGACGGCATCAGCAATCCGCTGCTCCGTCTGCCTGTGCGCATGCCCCGCCAGCAGAACGTCTATCACATCTTTCCCGTGCTGTGCGAGCGTCGCGACGAACTGCAGGCTTTCTTGGTGCAGCACGGCGTGCAAACACTCATACATTACCCCATACCACCCCACCAGCAGCAGTGCTACCGCCAGTGGAACAGCCTGTCGCTGCCCGTCACCGAGGCCATTCACAGGCAGGAACTGAGCCTGCCCATGAGTCCTGTCATGACTCCCGAAGAGGCTCTCCAGGTGGTCAGTGCCGTCAATGCGTTTCAATAGTTTCTGCCCATGAGAATCGTTGTCAGTCCCCACTATTCCAGCCTGCATGATTGGCTGTTGCAGGTGCCCCAGTTGTTTTCCACCAATCAGGGCCAGTTGCTCTACGATGGGCGCAACCAGATCAGGCTCTTCGCCGTGGATGGCCAGCAGCTGGTGGTCAAGCGCTACAAGCGGCATGATGCCATCAAGATACTGGTCTATTCTTTCTTCAGGAAGAACAAAGCCCGCCGTGCTTATGAGAATGCCCAGGAACTGACTCGGCGCGGCTTCGTCACTCCCTGTCCGATAGCCTTTCTGGAGTGCGCCACAGCCGGTTTCATCACTCAGGTCTACTACGTTTGCGCCTATACCGATGCCCAGCCCATTCGTCCCCGACTCATCGAGCAAGACCCCTTCGACCGCCCTTTGGCCAGTCAGTATGCGCGCTTTGTGGTGGCGCTCCACGAGGCTGGCGTGCTGCATCGCGACCTCAACCCCACCAACGTGCTGGTTGACAGTCAGGGCCGTTTCCAGCTCATCGACATTAACCGCATGCGGTTCTTCGGTGGTCCTGTGCCCAAAGACCTGTCAATGGAGAACCTCACCCTTTTCTACTGGCTCACGCCTGCCTATCGCTTCATCCTCGGCGAGTATGCTGCCCAGCGAGGCTGGACTGAGGCCGACATTCAAGAGGCCATTCGCGTGAAGCAGCGCCACGACCGTCGCTGGGTGCGCCGCAAAAAGATAACCCATCCCTTCAGAAAATAATCCCGCTTATGAGAAAGTTCTATATTGAGGTAGGCACCGTCAACAAAGCCAAGCGCGACATTGACGAAATTTGTCGTCGCGAGGGTTTCGAGAACCTCACCCGTCACAACTTTGGACGTGGCGGCGTGGGCCGTTTCCTCACCAAGTTGCTCAGCGTCGCGAGCATCGTCTGGCGTCTTGGCCCAGGCGACATGCTCTTCCTGCAGTATCCCATGAAGAAGTTTTACTACATGGCCTGCTGGCTGACCTGCCTGCGCGGAGCCCGTGTGGTCACCGTTGTTCACGACCTGGGAGCCTTTCGTCGCCACAAGCTTTCGCCGCAGGGCGAGAACAAGCGACTTTCCAAGACCCACTTCCTCATCGTTCACAACCCCACCATGCGCAGCTATCTGCAACAGCATGGCTATAAGGGCGGCATGCACTGCCTGCAAATCTTCGACTATCTCTCAGCCGTGAGCCCCGCAGTTGTGGCCAGCAAGTCTGCTGTCTCTCCCCAGGCTGACTGGCATGTGGTCTATGCAGGCAATCTGGGCCGTTGGCGCAACGAGTTTCTCTACCACTTGCAGCCCATCATGACCAATTGGCAGCTGGATCTCTACGGCAAGGGCTTCGATGCAGCCCAGAACCCCTGTCCCCAGCAGTTGCACTACCACGGCTTCATTGCCAGCGACGACTTCATAGCCCAGGTGAACGCCCATTTCGGCCTGGTGTGGGATGGCGACTCGCTCGACGAATGTACTGGCGACTGGGGTGAATATCTTCGCATCAACGACCCCCACAAGACCTCCTTCTATCTTCGTGCCGGCATTCCCGTGATTGTGTGGAGTCAGGCCGCCATGGCTCCTTTCATCGAAGAGCAGAAAGTGGGTATCAGCGTCGACTCGCTGTCGCAAATTGCCGATCGTCTCTCAGCCCTTTCGCCTGCCAGCTATCAAGAGTTGAAACAAAACGCCCTGGCCATGAGTCGCCGTCTTGACGAAGGCTTTTACATTAAAGCCGGTCTGCAGGCATCCACTTCATTTCTTTAGTTCATCTGTCTTCATCTGTTCTTCTGTTATTCTGTCATTCTGTCATAAAATTGTTCTTCTGTTATTCTGTCTTAAACCCCGTTCTTCTGTTATTCTGTCTTAAACCCGTTCTTCTGTCTTACCCCCAGCTATTATGTATAAAGTACGTTTCATGCCCTACCGCGAAGGTCTTGCCACCATCATGCACCGTCAGACCCCAGGCCACAGCCTGCGTTCGCAGGATGGTCGCTACGAGTTTTGCCTTGACGACACCATGGGCGAAGCCGACTTCTGGGTGGTGCAGGGCAAGGGCGTGCGCCAGGAGCAGACGTGCCGTGTGGCTCCTGAGAACACCATCCTGCTCACCACCGAGCCCCGTTCGGTGCTGGTCTATCCGCAACGCTACGTCGACCAGTTCGGTCTCGTCGTCAGTTGCCAGCAGCAGCTGCATCACCGCAACGTGCACTACGGCCCCGCCATCCTGCCCTGGTTTGTGGGTTACAAGCCCGATGGGCAGGGAGGCTACGTCTTCACCGAAGACTACGACACGCTCAGCCAGTCTGCCCCTGCCCCCGACAAGAGCCGCCTGCTGTCGGTCATCACCAGCAACAAAGCCTTCACCCGTGGCCATCTGCAGCGCATCAAGTTTGTTGAGAAACTGAAAGAGCAGCTGGGGGAGCAGGTCGACGTGTTCGGCCGTGGCTTCCGTCCCTTTGGTGATAAGTGGGACGTGCTGCGCCCCTACAAGTATCACATTGCCATCGAAAACTCCTCCGAGCCCTACTATTGGACTGAGAAGATCAGCGACTGCTACCTGGCTGGCACCTTCCCCATCTATCACGGCTGCACCAATCTGGCCGACTATTTCCGTGCCGACTCTTTCGTGCCCATCGACATCAGCCGTCCCGACGCCGCCATCGACATCATTCGCGATGTCGTTTTCAGACAGCAGCGTTACGAGTCGGCAGTGCCTGTTCTCAATGAGATGAAACAGCTGGTGCTGGGGCCCTACAACATGTTTGAGTATGTGGCCCGACTCTGCGACACGCTCAACCCCAATGCCCCCAAACAGCAGGTGGTCATACGCCCCTGTCGCTCAGGGCTCGACTGGCACAACATGGCCCACTATGCTTTCAGCCAGAACTATTACAAACTCTTGACCAAATTGCACTTCCTGCGGCACGGGAATAAACTTGCTGATTGACTATAGAGTTTTTGTGGACTATAGACTTTAGGTTTATTTTGCGATTTGACGATTATTTTTCGATTTACGATTTGACGATTTACTATTTACGATTTATTTCAGATTTAGTTATTTTACTATTTCTGCCAACCCTCAACCAAGGCAATCATACAATAATAAAATCGAAAAATAAATCGTAAATAGTAAATCGTCAAATCGTAAATCAAAAATAATCGTAAATCGAAAAATAAATAGTAAAATCGAAAAAAAATCGTAAATCGAAAAATAAATCGTAAATAGTAAATCGTTAAATAGTAAATGAGACTACATGTAGCCCAGCCAGCGCAAGATGTCGTTCAGGTTGGCTACAACCATCAAAAGGATGATGATTCCGAAGCCCACATACTCGGCACGGATCATGAACTGCTCCGACGGCTTGCGGCGCGTAATCATCTCATACAGCAGGAAGAGCACGTGGCCACCCCGTCATTTTCCAGAACATGTACCAGTCCCATACGGGTGGGAACAGCGAGCCGATGGCTCCGAAGCCGCCCAGCGACTTGGCTCCGTCGGCGGTGAACACATACTTCATGTCGTCAACGTAGGAAGCCAGCACGTGCCAGCCGTACCTGATGCCTGCGGGGAAGCTCTCGAAGAAGCCGTACTCAACGGTCTTCTTCTCATATTTTTGCAGCGACATGTTGAAGAAGCCCATCGTCACATCGGGCGTCAGCACAGCCTGCAGCGTGTCCTGCTGCTCGTTGCTGCGGGCCACGACCAGCTGCACGGTGCGCACCCTGAGGCTGTCTTCCGTGGTGACGGCAGCCATGAGCATGTCTTTCAGTCGTCCCAGTTCGGCCATGAACTCGTTGTGGTTGGCCACCTCATGCCCGTTGATGCTCAGAATCCTGTCGCCGGCCACGATGCCAGCCTTCTCGGCGGGCGAGCCAGCCGCAATGCTGTCGATGCTCATGGGCAGCAGGGGCTCAACGAAGCGCGGTTCGGCCTTGATCATGCCCAGCAGGTTCAGGTCGCCGGGCAGGCTCAGGCTCACTTCCTGGCCATTGCGCAGCACCGTCACCTCGTGGGCCTCGGACAGCTGTCGGAACAGGTCGGCACCATACTCCTTGAACTCCTGTCCGTCGAAGCTCTTCAGAATGTCACCGTCCTTGAAGCCCAGTGCCTGTGCCTCGACATTGAACTTCATGCCGTAGGTCATGTTCTGCACGGGTATGTAGGTGTCGCCCCAGTGGAACAGGATCATGCTGTAGATGAACAGGGCCAGCAGGAAATTCACCAGCACGCCGCCAATCATGATGAGCAGGCGCTGCCATGCAGGCTTGGAGCGAAACTCCCAGGACTGTTCGGGCTGCTTCATTTGTTCGGTGTCGAAGCTCTCGTCGATCATTCCGGCAATTTTGCAGTAGCCGCCCAGTGGCAGCCATCCCATGCCATATTCGGTGTCGCTCTTCCTGGGTTTGAAACTGAAGAGCTTGCCTGTCCATTTGCCAATGCCCAGGTCGAAGAACAGGTAGAACTTCTCGACTCTCACGCCGAAGAGCTTTGAAAAGAAGAAGTGTCCGCCCTCGTGCAGGAGCACCAGCAGCGAGATGGCGAGCATGAATTGTAGTACTCTAATGAGAAAAACTTCCATTTTTTATTGATTTTTTTCGGGATTATTTTTTCGGGATTATTTTTTCGGGATTCCGGCTGGTGGGATTCCGGCATTCCGTGATTCCGGGATTCCGTGATTCCGGGATTTCGGGATTTCGGGATTTCGGGATTTCGGGATTTCGGGATTCCGCCAGCGGCATTCCGGCATTCCGCCGGCAGCATCACGCCAGCAAGCCAGCCGCTATCCGCCGTGCTTCGGCGTCGCTTTGCATGTAGTCTTCCAGTGTGGGCTGCTTCACGAAGGTGGCGCGCTGCATGGTCTCGGCAATCACGTCGCCCATTTGCAGGAACCGGCACCGGTCTTCCAGGAAGGCGCGGTTCACCACCTCGTTGGCTGCATTCACGATGCAGGGCATGTTGCCGCCCTGTGCCAGCGCCTCGTAGGCCATGGCCAGACAGCGGAATTTCTTCAGGTCGGGCTCGAAGAACTCCAGCTTCTGCGTGCTGAAGAGATTCAGCCTTTCGCCGCTCAGTGGCAGTCGGTGTGGGAAGGAGAAGGCATACTGTATGGGCAGGCGCATGTCGGGCACGCCCAGCTGGGCCTTCACGCTGCCGTCCTGGAACTGCACGGCCGAGTGGACGATGCTTTGCGGATGCACCAGCACCTGAATCTGGCTGGCCTCCACGCCGAAGAGCCACTTGGCCTCGATCACCTCGAAACCCTTGTTCATCATCGACGCCGAGTCGATGGTGATCTTGGCGCCCATGTCCCATGTGGGGTGTCGCAGTGCGTCGGCCTTGGTCACGTGGGCAATCTCTTCCATGCTCTTGGTGCGAAAGGGGCCGCCGCTGGCCGTGAGCAGAATCTTGTCGATGGGGTTCTGGTCTTCGCCCACGAGCGACTGGAAGATGGCCGAATGCTCGCTGTCGACGGGCAGAATGGCGGCGTGGTTCTCCACGGCCAGGCGGCAGATGAGTTCGCCTGCCACCACCAGTGTCTCCTTGTTGGCCAGGCAGATGGTCTTGTGGGCCTTGATGGCATGAATGGTGGGCGACAGTCCGGCAAAGCCCACCATGGCCGTGAGCACCATGTCGATGGGACCGGCCTCCACGATTTCGTCGAGTGCCTTGGCTCCGGCATAAATCTTCACGTCGGGCAGGTCGTTCATCAGCGCCTTCAGCTCGTCGTAGCGCTGTTCGTTGGCAATGACCACGGCTGCCGGACGAAACCGGTGGGCCTGCTGTGCCAGCAGTTCCACGCGGTTGTTGGCTGTGAGGCAGTAGACCTCGTACAGGTCGCTGTGTTCCTCGATGACTTGCAGTGCCTGTGTGCCAATGCTTCCGGTGGAGCCTAATATTGCAATTTGTTTTTTCATTGTTACAGTTCGAGCAGACCTGCGGGCAGGTCTACCGTGATTTGTTTCTTCGTTTGATCAATGTTGGTGATGAGCTCGTCGTGTGCAGGCACGAGCGTGCCGTCCTGCAGTTCGAAGAGCCAGTTGGCGGTGGTGTCGTCGATGCTGGCAATGGTGCCTATGCGGCGGGCTGTCTTGGCGTCGACCAGCTCGAAGCCCACGAGCGATTGCAGGGTGGCGGGGGCGTCGTCGTCGGTGAGCGCACGGGGGAAGAACACGTCGCAGTTGGTCAGTTCGCGTGCCCGTTCCTGCGTGTCGACGTCGCAGAACTTCACCAGTGCCACGCTGTCGCTGCGAAAGCGGTATTCCTCCATGAAGAAAGGCACCAGGATGCCGTCGACGCAGAGCACCAGGTAGTCGGCATCGACGCGGTCGAACACGTCGTCGTCGAACTGGAACGACACTTCGCCTTTCACGCCGTGGGCCTTGCCCAGGCGGCCTATTTTGTAGACATCGCTTGCTTTGATCATGGGGGTGATGGGGTGTTTAGGGGAATGTTGCGTGGGCCCGTGGGGCTTACTGCGGACCGAGACGGGTGATTCTTGCGCCCAGTGCGTTCAGTCGGTTCTCAATGTTCTCGTAGCCACGGTCAATCTGCTCAATGTTGTCGATGCGGCTCTGGCCGCCAGCGCTCATGGCCGCGATGAGCAGGGCTATGCCGGCACGAATGTCGGGGCTCGACATGCGCTGGGCTCTGAGCTGAATCTTGCGGTCGTGGCCCACGACCACGGCGCGGTGGGGGTCGCACAGAATGATTTGTGCGCCCATGTCGATGAGCTTGTCGACGAAGAACAGGCGGCTCTCGAACATCTTCTGGTGGAACAGCACCGACCCACGGGCCTGCGTGGCCACGGTGATGAGCACCGAGATCAGGTCGGGCGTGAGGCCCGGCCAGGGGGCATCGGCCAGGGTCATGATGGTGCCGTCGATGAACGACTGAATTTCGTAGTGGCGCTGGTGGGGAATGACCAGGTCGTCGCCCTCCACCTTGATTCTCACGCCCAGTCGGCGGAAGGCATCGGGAATGATGCCCAGATTCTTCACCGACGCATCCTTGATGCGGATGCCGTCGCCGCAGATGGCTGCCATGCCGATGAACGAGCCCACCTCGATCATGTCGGGCAGTATGCGGTGGCTGGCCCCGTGCAGGTGGTCTGTGCCCACGATGGTGAGCAGGTTGGAGGCAATGCCCGATATGCGGGCGCCCATGGCGTTGAGCAGGTGGCACAGCTGCTGCACGTAGGGTTCGCAGGCTGCATTATATATAGTGGTGGTGCCCTTGGCCAGCACAGCTGCCATCACGATGTTGGCCGTGCCGGTGACGCTGGCCTCGTCGAGCAGCATGTAGGTGCCCTTCAGGCTGTTGGCCGCCAGCTGTGCAGCCTTGCGTGCCGTGGTGGCCGGGGCCACGATCTCGTAGATGTTGCGCTCTTCCACGTGGTGGAAGCGTGCCCCCAGGTGCTCAAAGCCCAGGAAGTGGGTGTCCAGTCGGCGGCGCCCAATCTTGTCGCCGCCGGGCTGCGTGATCACAGCCTTGCCGAAGCGGGCCAGCAGGGGGCCGATCATGAGCACCGAGCCGCGCAGCTGGGCACACTTCCTGACAAACTCGTCGCTTTCCAGATAGTCCAGTCTGAGGTTGTCGGCCTGGAAGGTGAAGGTGCGCGAGAGAACCAGCGGGCTGGCCGGCTGGGCTGTTGGCGAGGCCGTGACGGGTGTCACCTTCACGCCCATGTCCTTGAGCAGCTCAATGAGGTTGTTCACGTCGCGAATGTCGGGAATGTTCTGGATGGTCACGGGCTCGCTGGTGAGCAGCGTGGCACAGATTACCTGCAGGGCCTCGTTCTTGGCGCCCTGCGGCTGAATGGTTCCCGACAGCGGGTGTCCGCCTTCGATGATAAACGATGCCATCTACTTTCTTTTCTTGTTGTTACGCTTCACGGGCTCGTTGGCCGGGGCCATACGCTCAAAGCGGAAGTAGCTCAGGTCCAGCTGAATGGCGCCGTCGGTCAGCCGGGCCATGTCGTCGGCCACCTTCTCGTCGTCGGCCGAACCGTGTCCCCACTGCATCAGGTCGCGCTTCATCTGGTTGGCCGTCAGCCGTGTCAGCTCGTCGCGCTCCTTGCCCTGCGGCATGTTCTTCAGCTTGTCGAGCAGTTCTTCCACCAGTCGGCCGTAGTGGCGCAGGCGTATGCTGGTCTGCGGCAGCGCCATGGGTTGTGGCTTGGTGTGAATGGTTTCGGCCCCCGACACGTCGCAGGGCCAGTCAATGTCGAGCTGCTTGTGGCTCATGAGGTACAGGTGGTCCCAGAGTGTTTGCTCGTAGTTGGCATTCTCGCGAATCTGCGGCACCTTGTTCTCCATCTGCTTCACGATGGTCTTGGCGCAGCGCAGTCGTTCCTGGCGCGAAGCAAGCGTCACGGCGTGGTCCACCATTTTCTGAATTTCCCTGCCATATTCCGGCATTTGCAGCATTTCGCGCTGGGTGTTGTAGTCTAAACCTTGTATGTTCACCTTGAAAAGATATGTTTACGATTAACGATGATGTTACGAATCACAGCATGTGTGTCATTTCACGTGCAGCAAGTCTTTCGACGCCTTGGCCACGTAGTCCTTCAGATAGAAAGGCTCGAAGTAGGCCACGTCCTCGGTCTGCCCGTTGAGCAGTCGCCGCTCGGCCAGTGGCTGCATCCAGCGGGCCAGCGGCTCGATGCCTTCGATGAGGAAGGCGTTGGGGTGGGCTATGGCCTCCATGCACTTGGCGGCTCCGTTGCCGAAGAAGAACATGGGGTGCTGGTCGAGCCACTCGCGGTAGGTGCTGGCATCGACCACGTCGGCCTGTACGGGGCGCACGGGGCGCAGGCTGCGGTCGTAGATGCCGGCATAGACCTCCATGCGGCGGGCGTCGAGCATGGGGCAGAGCAGGGCGTCGTCGGGCAGCTGGGTGCTGAGCGTGGCGGGCTGGGGGGCAAAGCGCTTTGCTTCCAGCTGCTCGCGCAGCAGCACGGGCACGCACAGCAGTTCGAGCGTGGGCACGGCCACGAGCTTCAGGTCGCGCCCAAAGCACAGGCCCTTGGCCATCGACACACCGATGCGCAGGCCCGTATAGCTGCCAGGGCCGCAGCTCACGGCCACGGCGTCGAAGGGAATGGCGTGGCTGTCGGTGAACGACATGGCCTCGTCTACCATGGTGCCCAGCTTCTCAGCGGCACTGCCCTTTTCGCCGGTGCGCTCTTCCTCGTGATAAATCACCTGAGAATCGTCGCTCACGGCCACTGAGCACACGGTGGTGCTGGTGTCGATATGTAAAATGCAAGACATTTGTTCTGTGATATTATATAATTAAGGTGCAAAGATACGCATTTTTCTGTATGCGGCCAATGGTTTTCAGAGAAATTAACCATTCGGCGTCGTTGTGGGGACAGAAATTAAGTAACCATGCAACAATAATTTACACGATCTGATTGAGGTTTTTAGAAAAACAAATAAAAACACAAAATACAAATAAAAACAGTTATTTTGTTTTCCTTGTTTTTCTAAAGCATTGCTTCATATCAACTAATTTTGATTAACTACTTAATGAAAAACAACTTGTTATGATTATTTTGAAACGAATGAGAATAATTCTGGTTATAACGCGAAGCGTCGCCTGAAAAAACAGGGAAAAACAAATAAAAACATGGAAAAACCAAAAATATTTTCGACCTGTACGGTTAAT